>OMUD01000078.1 GCA_900314125.1 uncultured Prevotellaceae bacterium
TACGATCGTGAGGCGGATTATTATAACCGCAAAGCCCAGGATTATCTCCGTGAGGCTGATTACTATTCGCGACGTAAGAATTATGATAAGGTGCAAATGTATAACAGGTGGGCGCAGGAAGCCACTGATAAAGCCAGAACTCAGACGCGTTATGCAAATGATGCCAGGGATAAGGCGCAAATGAGATTGAAATGGGCGAATGATGCACTTGAAAAAGCCAAAAGGAAATGATATTACTATCGTTTTACTATTGCCTCTAAATCGGCTTTAAATGTTAAATAATTGTGACTTTACGGTTTTTCTGTGACGCGGATTGACAAAAGTCTTAAAAAAAGTGAAAATAAATACCCCCGTTTTGGGCATATCGTGATTTAACCATAATTTTGCAACAACTAAAATTCAAATAAATTTTTGCTATGGGAAAAGTTTTAATCATCGGTGCTGGTGGAGTTGCGTCTGTGGCGGCTCACAAGGTTAACCAGAACCCAGATGTCTTCACCGACATCATGATTGCAAGTCGCACGAAATCAAAATGTGATGACTTGGTGAAAGCGATTGGTAATCCAAATATCAAGACTGCTAAGGTCGATGCGGATAATGTGGATGAACTGGTCTCCCTTTTCAATGAGTTCAAACCGGACATCGTGCTCAATCTGGCATTGCCATATCAGGACCTCACCATCATGGAGGCATGTCTCAAGGCTGGTGTGAACTACCTCGACACGGCTAACTACGAACCGCGTGATGTGGCGCATTTTGAATATAGCTGGCAATGGGCATATAAGAAACGTTTCGAGGATGCCGGATTGACTGCCATTCTTGGATGCGGATTCGATCCGGGCGTGTCGGGCATCTACACCGCTTATGCTGCCAAGCATTATTTCGATGAGATTCATTATCTGGATATCGTCGATTGCAATGCAGGCAACCATCATAAGGCTTTTGCCACCAACTTCAATCCGGAAATCAATATCCGAGAAATCACACAGAAAGGACAGTACTACGAAAATGGTGAGTGGATCGAGACAGAACCTCTGGAGATTCATCAACCGCTCACCTATCCGAATATCGGACCACGGGAATCCTATCTGCTCCACCACGAGGAATTGGAGTCGCTGGTGAAAAACTACCCTACAATCAAGAGAGCACGTTTCTGGATGACTTTCGGTCAGGAATATCTCACTCATCTGAGGGTGATTCAAAATATCGGTATGGCGCGTATTGATGAGGTGGACTACAACGGAGTGAAAATCGTTCCGCTGCAATTCTTGAAGGCGGTACTGCCGAATCCGCAGGATTTGGGTAAGAATTATGAGGGCGAAACATCTATCGGATGTAGGATACGTGGCGTGAAAAACGGCGAGGAGCATACCTATTATGTCTATAACAACTGCTCTCATCAGGCTGCTTATGAGGAGACGGGTATGCAAGGTGTCAGCTATACCACAGGCGTGCCGGCAATGATAGGAGCCATGATGTTCCTCAAGGGCATTTGGAAGAAACCAGGTGTCTGGAATGTGGAAGAGTTTGATCCGGATCCTTTCATGGAGCAACTCAATAAGCAGGGACTTCCTTGGCATGAGGTGTTCGATGGCGACCTCGAACTTTGAGCATAGTGACAATGAATCTTTTTAATGATTATATTTTGAAATTAAGTTTGTTATAATGGCAGAACAGAATAGTGAGAAAATGAAGGCATTGCAGGCTGCAATGCAGAAAATTGAAAAAAGTTATGGCCATGGCTCCATCATGAGAATGGCAGACGAAAATATTGAGCAGGTTGACGTCATCCCTACTGGTTCCATTGGTTTGAATGCGGCGCTCGGTGTGGGAGGATACCCTAAAGGACGTATCATCGAAATTTATGGACCTGAGTCGTCTGGAAAGACCACCCTAGCCATCCATGCCATTGCTGAGGCACAGAAAAGAGGGGGAATCGCGGCGTTCATCGATGCTGAGCATGCCTTCGACCGCTTCTATGCACAGAAACTGGGGGTCGATATGAACAACCTGTGGATTTCTCAGCCCGACAATGGTGAGCAGGCTCTCGAGATTGCAGACCAACTCATCCGCTCATCGGCTGTTGACATCATCGTGGTTGACTCTGTGGCTGCTCTCACTCCTAAGGCGGAAATCGAAGGAGACATGGGAGAAAACAAGGTGGGACTCCATGCTCGGCTCATGAGCCAGGCTCTCAGAAAACTTACATCCAACATCAGCAAAACCAACACCACATGCATCTTCATCAATCAGCTTCGTGAGAAGATCGGTGTCATGTTCGGAAATCCGGAAACCACTACAGGTGGTAATGCGCTGAAGTTCTATGCGTCTGTGCGTCTCGATATCCGGCGGGTAACCAGCATCAAGGACGGAGATGAGGTGAAAGGTAACCAAGTCAGGGTCAAAGTGGTGAAGAATAAGGTGGCGCCTCCTTTCAGAAAAGCGGAGTTCGACATCATGTTCGGCACCGGAATCTCTAAAAGCGGAGAGATTGTCGACATAGGTGTGCAGCTTGGTATCGTTAAGAAGTCTGGAAGCTGGTTCTCTTATGGCGACCAAAAATTGGCACAGGGAAGGGATGCCACCAAGAAACTCATGGAGGACAATCCTGAACTGGCTGAGGAAATTGAGAACAAGATTATGGCACAACTCACAGGCAAGAATCTTGACATACTTGAAGATACTCCAGAAGAAGATTGACCTGCTGTCTTAAAAGAATGGAGAACAATGTTGTTTGCGTTGTTCTTCATTCTTTACTCCTTTTATAATTCTTTCTTATCATAGCCTTTTTATGATTCCTCGTCTTGCCATCATCACCCAAAACACACTTGAGGCCACCGGACTCAAGTCCATTCTCGACGACATTATCCTTGGGGCGGATGTAACTGTATTCAATTCCCTTGAACAGTTCCAGGATGAACACGCCATCACCCCTTTCGTCCATTTTTTCGTCTCACCTGAAGTTCTCATCCTTGATGCCGACTTCTTCTTGAGTCATGCACGGCAAACCATTGTCATTACTGCGAGAAAACAGAACGACATGATGCTCAATCATTTCCATATCATCGACATTAGCCGCGATCAGCATGCGCTTGTCAAGGAAATTCTGAAACTCCACAACATGGGACATGGAAACAGGCAACACCCAGGATATTCGAAAGAACAAATCATCGGACCCGACATAGAAATCAGCAACCGCGAAGCGGAAGTGTTGGCGCTCGTGGCTAAAGGATTCATCAATAAGGAAATTGCTGAGAAACTGTGCATCTCTCTCCCTACTGTCATCACTCATAGAAAAAATATATGTGAGAAACTTCATATAAGGTCCGTTTCCGCACTTACCATTTACGCTGTCACTCATGGAATCGTGGCTATTGACGAAATTTGATTTAGTAATGATGAAAAAATAAGTTGCTTCAGTTTGTTCATATTTTGGAGATGTTTTTGTTCGTTTTCGATGGAGTGATGCGGGCATCATGACTGAGAAAAGGGGCAAAAATGACGTGCAAGTCAAATGAACAGAGAAAGCTTGCTTTTTCTGTCATGACGCAGCCGTTATTAT
>OMUD01000094.1 GCA_900314125.1 uncultured Prevotellaceae bacterium
TTTTTCAAAAAAAAGCATGTCAACATTCATAAAAATTCATTTTTACGTTGACTTATGATAAAAAATCAGTAAATTCGCATTTTGAAATAATCCTAACATTATGTCCAATACGATTATCAGCATTCTTGACAAACGTTTTAAATTGTCAATCCCTAATGAGACAATTTTAGAAAAAGTCAGAGCATTAGCAAACAAAATCAATGCAGATTATGAAGGGAAAAACCCCGTTATGATATGCATCCTAAATGGTGCGTTCATGTTTGCAGCGGACCTTGTGAAATGTCTAACTTTTCAGCCCGAAATTTTATTTGCCAAGTTTGCATCCTACGACGGAATGGAATCTACAGGAAAGGTGAAGGAATTGATAGGAATAAACACTGACCTTAGCGGAAGAGACGTCATCATTGTGGAGGATATTGTTGACACAGGATTGACGATGTTCAACATTTTACCAAAATTTGAAGCATTAGGGACAAAGTCAGTTCGTATATGCACTTTTCTTCAAAAACCCGAGAAATTGGAAGTGGACCTGAAAGTTGACTATGTGGCGATGAACATACCGAATGATTTCATAGTAGGATATGGTCTTGATTATAATGGAATGGGACGCAACTACAAAGACATCTATTCCGTGGTTGACAACTAAAATAGAACAACAAACAACAAATTAAATTTCAACAGACAAGCAATGAAGAATATCATTATTTTTGGTGCACCAGGTTCTGGAAAAGGCACCTACAGCGAAGAGATCAAGACTAAGTATGGCATGGGCCATATTTCAACGGGTGATGTACTTAGAGCAGAAATCCACAACGGAACCGAACTGGGATTAATTGCAAAAGATTACATTGATAATGGACAACTTATTCCCGATTCATTGATGATTGACATTCTGGCTAAGACTTATGATTCCTTGACTGCAACCAATGGAGTGATTTTCGATGGTTTCCCTCGCACAATTGCCCAGGCTGAAGCGTTGAAAGAGATGCTGAAAGAACGCGGCCACGAAATGGGAATGATGATTGAGCTCATCGTTGATGAGGAAACATTGCTCTCCCGCCTGCTGAATCGTGCCAAAGAGCAAGGCAGGGCTGACGACAATGAAGAAACAATAAAAAAACGTTTTGCTGTTTATCATAGTCAGACAGAGCCATTGTCTGACTGGTTCGAGAAAGAAGGAATCCGCAACACCTTCACATGGAAAGGCTCTAAAGACCTCATGCTCTCAGAAATATTTGAAGAAATAGAAAAACAGAATCCATAATTTTGATATCTACCACTTACTAAAACAATCACGACATGGCTGAATCCAACTTCATAGATTATGTCAGAATATTCTGCCGCAGCGGAAAAGGAGGCAGCGGCTCAGCTCACATGCATCGAGCCAAATACCTCCCCAAAGGAGGTCCAGATGGAGGCAATGGAGGCAGAGGAGGCCATGTGATTCTGCGTGGCAACAGGAACTATTGGACCTTGCTTCATTTGCGATATGACAGGCATGTGTTCGCAGAACATGGTGCTAATGGCTCAAAAAACAAATCCACGGGCAAACAAGGTGCGGACGCTTACATAGAAGTCCCATGCGGTACTGTGGTATATAATGCGGACACAGGTGAATACATCTGCGACATAACAGAAGATGGACAAGAGTTCATCCTTCTTCATGGTGGACGTGGCGGCTTGGGCAATTTCAATTTTGCCACCCCAACCAATCAAGCTCCCCGCTATGCACAACCAGGAGAGCCAATGATGGAGTTGACCGTGATTCTTGAACTGAAGTTGTTGGCGGATGTTGGACTCGTTGGGTTTCCCAATGCAGGCAAATCCACATTGGTTTCTGTTCTTTCATCCGCAAAGCCCAAAATCGCCAATTATCCTTTCACCACTTTGGAACCTTCACTGGGCATAGTTTCCTACCGTGACTCAAAATCTTTCGTTATTGCCGACATCCCTGGCATCATTGAAGGCGCAAGTCAAGGTAAAGGACTTGGCATCCGTTTCTTAAGACACATCGAACGGAATTCCCTCCTTTTGTTCATGGTGCCCGCAGATACCGACGACATCAAGAAGGAATATGACATATTGCTGAACGAACTTTCCACCTTCAATCCAGAATTGCTTGATAAGGGAAGAGTCTTGGCCATCACTAAAAGCGACATTCTTGATGAAGAACTGATGGATATGTTGAAAAGCACATTGCCTACCGACATTCCAACTGTCTTCATATCAAGTATCACAGGGTATGGCTTGAACACTTTGAAAGATATGCTTTGGGAGGAAATGAACAAAGAAAGCAATAAGATAACCGCCATACGGGGCCAAGAAACCATTGTCCATCAATCCAAAGACTTCAGTAACCTTCAAAAAGAATTGATGGATGAAGGTGAAGACGTGGAATTTGTCGATGAGATTGAAGACGTGGACGATTCCGTAGATTTCATTGACGATGTTGATGATTACCAATACATTAAGTAAAAGTCGTCATGAAAACCGTTGACTATGCAATAGCGGATAATGTCAAGGCCTTCTCCACTCTTCGTCATGAGGGCTTCAGCGGTGGTCCCTACTCTTCATTCAATGCTAATGAATTTTGCGGTGACGATATAGAGAATGTTGCCAAAAACCGTGAGCTGCTATGCAATTATTTGCAAATTAGCCCCAACAATCTGGTCGTTCCGCATCAAACGCATCACACAAATATCCTCATTGTGGATGATGTGTTTGAGGGCATAACATCCACTGAAAAAAGACAATTATTGGAGGACAAAGATGCTCTCATTTGCAATATTCCCGGTATATGCATCTGTGTGTCAACCGCCGACTGCATACCCGTAATCATTTATGATACAGTCGGACAAGTTTCCGCATGTATCCATGCTGGATGGCGAGGAACATGTGCAAGAATTTGTGAAAAAACCATAAAAACGATGATTTCTGTTTTCGGAACAGCCCCATGCAATTGCAAAGCCGTTATTGGACCAGGAATCTCACTGAAGAACTTTGAAGTTGGCGATGAAGTGTATGAAGAATTTTCCAAGAACGGATTCCCTATGGATTGCATTTCCCAACGCCAAAAGAAATGGCATATCGACCTGAAAGAATGCAATAGGCTTCAACTTTTGTCGGAAGGCATTCTTGAAGAAAACATAGAAGTCTGTGACATTTGCACTTTCGACAACACGGCTGACTTCTTTTCTGCCCGTAGGTTGGGAATAGCATCAGGCAGAATATTAACTGGAATACTTATTAAACAATAACATCTATGAAAATTTATTATTTATTCACTTCACTGCTTTTCGCCGCACTCTTATGTGTGTCATGCGATAATGACGACATTAACACAAGTTCGAGACCACCAGTTTTTGAAAGTCTCACCCTCACCCCCAACAATGTCAAAGCTGGAGAGAATGTAAAAGCTGTTGTAAAGTATTCTTATGCAGGTAAGGATATTTACAAATCAGATTATAGGATCAGCATATCCAAAGGTGCTGACTATCGAGTGACATACGACTGGACTGTGGTAGATCCAACAAAGTCTGAACCTGAATATTCATTCAATGCCCCAGAAGAGGCTGGAACATACGAAGTGGTTTTCAGAGCCAACAAAATCAACTATTCATCTCATGGTCCAAATGGTGAGTTGTATGGTAATGCAAACAGTGTGAATGCCATTTTAAGGGTGTATTGACGAAATGAATATTGCAGTCATACTTGCCGGAGGTACCGGAGCACGGATCGGCGGTGAATTGCCCAAACAGTTTCTTCTTGTCAACCATAAAACCATTATGGAATATACAATAGAAGCATTTGAGCATCATCCCGAAATTGATTCTATTTATATCGTTTGCAAACAAGAGTATATTGATTTTGTCAAGAACATCGTAACAACAAATCAATATTCAAAAATAGCAGGTGTTATTCCTGGAGGAAGAGAGCGCTACGAATCCAGCATCGCCGCCATTCATGCCATAAAAGACTGTCATTCCAATATTTTGCTTCATGATTGTGCCAGACCACTCGTCAGCAAGCGGATTATCCACGACTGCATCGAGGCGTTGAAACATCATGAAGCAGTGTCTGTGGCTGTGAAAACCACAGACACTATATATATGTCCAATGAGAAAAACGAAATTGTGATGATTCCTGAGCGTTCTGTATTAAGAAACGCTCAGACCCCCCAATGCTTTAGATATCCAATAATCAAGAAAGCTTATGAATCAGCTAAATCGGACCTTCAATTCAAGCCGACAGATGACTGCAGTGTAGTAATGAAATATCTTCCACAAACACCAATTTTCATTGTGGAAGGAGAAACTACCAACATAAAAATCACTTATAAAGAAGATATCAAGTTTTTTGAAGAAATGTTGCAAAGGAAAATGGATTGAAATCATGCTTTTTTTGACAGTATTCCCATATCCACATGTTTTTTTTACACATTTTCTTCTCTAATCAAGAAAAAATGACTAATTTTGCATTTTGAAATTAAAAAAGAAAAATAAACATTTAAAAAAATATGGCAACTAAAACGAAGAAAAAAGGAAAGACACAAGAGCCTATTGCTCTTGACGCTCAATTGACAAAGGCTGAGGCTTTTTTCGAGAAAAACGGAAAAATCATTATTGCTGTAATTGTTGCAGTGGCATTAATTTGGGTCGGTCTCTGGCTTTTCAGATCATGTAACGACAAAAAAGAGATCGAGGCACAGAATGCCATTTCACTTAGTCAGAAAGCTTTTGCAAACGAACAATACGAAGAAGCCTTGAATGGCGATAAGGCAGCCTCAAAGGGTTTCGTCAAGATTATTGATGAATACAGTGGCACAAAAACTGCCAACCTGGCTAAATTATATGCCGCTATCTGCTATTTCAAACAAGATAAAAAGGATGAGGCTATCAAATACTTGAAAGACTTTGATGCTCAAGACGACAACACGATTTCTCCTTCAGCTATCGCCATGTTGGGTAACTGCATGGTTGACAAGAACGACAAGGAAGGTGGAGCCGCAAAACTTGTTGAAGCAGCCAATGCGGCAGACAATGAATCATTAAGCCCAGTATTCTTGCGTCAGGCAGCTTTTGTTTATGAAGACCTTAAAAACACGGACAAGGCATTGGAACTCTACAAACAGATTAAAGAGAAATATCCACAGTCTGTTCTCTGTCAAGGTGACGAAAACGGAACAATGATTGACACATATATTGAGAGATTAAGCAAATAATAAAAAATTATATAATTTAAAAAATCCGGGATCCCTGTTAAACGATAATGAGGATTTCGGATTTTTTTAAATAAAACATATCATGGCAAGCAAGAATCAAAACTTATCTTCATATAACCCCGAGTCAGTACCTAATGCCCAAGGAATGCGTTTCGGCATTGTGTGCAGCGAATGGAACAGCAATATCACTGACGCACTGCTTCAAGGAGCTATAAAGACATTAACGGCCAATGGAGTGTCAGAATCAGACATTCTCGTGGCCAGGGTTCCTGGAAGTTTTGAACTCATCTATGGTGCAAGCCAAATGGTCAAAAAAGATGTTGATGCCGTTATTGCTATTGGCTGTGTGATTCGTGGCGACACCCCACATTTCGACTATATATGCGAAGGTACGACCTATGGTCTATCGAGACTCAATGCCACTCAAGACAAGCCTGTTGTTTATGGTTTGATTACAACTAATACAATGGAACAAGCTGTTGAACGTTGTGGAGGAAAACATGGCAACAAAGGCGATGAATGTGCGATAACAGCTATTAAAATGATTGATTTCCATAACAAATTAAGTTAAGAGACTCATCAAATATATCGG
Organism: uncultured Prevotellaceae bacterium; assembly: GCA_900314125.1. GTDB lineage: Bacteria > Bacteroidota > Bacteroidia > Bacteroidales > Bacteroidaceae > UBA3839. The sequence continues at coordinate 5,814 of OMUD01000094.1, forward strand.
TAAAATAATCAGGGTGGCCGTATTCATCATAATCACATTATATATCGGCCTGTTGACAATTCTGCACATCCCATATTTCCAAGAAAAAATAGGAGCTGCAGTAGCTAGTCGTTTGTCTGATTATCTCAATACTGAGGTAAAAATAGGAAGAATAGATCTTGGATTATTGAATCAAGCAATTGTTTCTGATATCATTTTGTATGACCAATCTGGCGAAAATGCAATAAACATCGACAAGGCTTCTGCGAGAATAGAGCCTGTGGCACTTTTGAGAGGCGATATCAACCTCTCCTCTATCCAATTATTCAATCTTTCGGCCAATATCTACAGAAAAACTCCGAATTCCCAATTGAACATTCAGTTTATAATTGACAAGCTGAAGAGCAAGAGTTCAAAAGAAGAAAAAAAATCGAAATTAAAAGTTGGAACAATTGTTCTGAGAAACAGTTGCCTGAGATATCAAGTTCTATCAAATACAAGTGGCAATAATCAAGAACAACAATTCAATGTGAATGATATTCTATTTGATAATATTAATCTTGTCACAAGAATTAACAAAATTGCCAATGATACCATTGACATTGATGTTGAAAACCTAAGTTTTGATGAAAAAAAATGTGGTTTCAGATTAGACAACCTAAAAACATCCATCTTGTCCTTACCTGATGAAATTAAGTTGGGTAATACAGAAATCATCTCTAGAAACTCATTCATTAGTTCTGACGAACTGGCTATCAAGCATCCAAGCGACAAGGGCCAAATGGAGATAAATGGCAATATTAGGAATTCGACTATAACACCTAGTGATTTCTCTTGTTTTCTCCGTAAGCTGACGGCATTCAACACTCCATTTCGAATCAACACAAACTTTGATTATTCACACTCCATAGTCACTTTAAATGGTATGGAGTTTGGCACAGTAGATAATGGTTTAGACATTCAAGGTGACTTCATGCTAAGCGCTTTAACTGAGAAGTATCCCGAAGTTGAAGCCAAATTCAGAACTCTGAAAGTGAAATGTCTATTCTTGTCACCATATTTAAAGGCCTTCAATGTGTCGAAAAATGTCAATCAGATATTGTCGAAATTAGACTATGTTGAAGGTAATGGTGTGTTTTCATATAAACACCCACAGACTACCTGCCGCGCTATTTTAAACAGCTTGCCAGGGAAATTGTCAATAGATGGAACACTTGACAATAATAGATTACAAGCCCACATTTCCACTCCTTCATTCCATATCACCGAGTTGTCGCCAGAAATGAAAATAAAAGATATCGGGATGGACTTGGATGTGGAGACGGATTTTTCTGCTCCAAAGAAAAAGCTTGCAGCCAAAGGTTTTATTTCACATATTCTTTACGAAGACACAAACATAAATAATATTGAAATTGACGGTCAAATAAGTAACGAGGAATTTAGTGGCTTTTTAGCTGTCGATGACCCAAAGATGAGCTTCGGATTTGAAGGCAACTTGAAAGGACTGAGTACAAAACGATATGAATTAAAAGCAAAACTTGACATCAACCGTTTCACTCCCTCAGATTTAGGATTGAACGGAGATTATGCAAACTTTAACTATAGCCTGCAAGCCATTGCAGACATTCACGCATCCAACATCTACGATGCTGAAGGAATCGTAAACATTAAAGACATAAAGATTTCGTCATCCAAATCCAACTATGCATTTGATAATATATCACTATCCGTTGCTAACGACAATAGAAAAAGCATAGATTTCAAAAGTGATTTCGCTCATTTCGTATTGAATGGCCATTACAACTACCAAACAATCCTTTCAACCATAAAATCAGCGCCAAATGCATTATATCCATTATTTGACATTACTCCTGTCTCAACCCTGCCTTCCAATTCCGACTCATTCGACTTTGAGTTAACATTATCCGATCACCCTTTCTTACACACGATTATTAAAGAGCAATATCAATTTGGACATGACATTCATGTGAAAGGTTATGTTGACAGCAAGTCAAATATTTTTGATTTGCTTGCTGACATCAACTCTTTCAATTACGGCAACCGCATAAACCTGGAAAACATTTTACTTAAATATCACGGAGAAAACTCAATCTATTCATTTGAGGTATCTGGATTATATCCAGAAAAAAACAAGACTTACATTGCTGATATAAAGGCAAATGGTAATGCAAACAAGATTAAATCGACTGTAAAATGGGAAATTGACCAAGAAAGTCCTTTGGCTGGATTATTTAATTTCGATGGGTTACTTACCAAAGAAAATGGACAGACTTGTGCCCATCTCGTCATGCAACCTTCAACCGTAAATCTAATGGACAGGCAGCTGAACCTCAGTTCAAAAAACATAGACATATTCAAAGATCACGCAAATATAAATGAGCTTCAGATTGAAGAAGGCAATAAATCCCTTGTAATCAACGGCATATTATCAAACGATTCTTCCGACTGTTTGACTGCCGACATAAAAGGAACGCCAATAGCAAGCCTCATTGACATCGTGGGAGGAACAGCGACTCAATTCGACGGTTCTATTTATGGGAAATGTCAGGTATTCAATGTATTGGCATCACCAAAAATTGATGCAAACCTCACAATCCAAGACATCACCTTCAGAGAAGTACCAATCGGAAATGCATATATTTTAGCCAATTGGGACAACAGCAAAGATGGTGTCAATCTTCACACGCAAATCATCAATGAAGAAAATGATGATAAAGACCATATCACACTCGTGAATGGCTATATATATCCTTCTCAGCAACAATTGGATTTGAAAATAGACTGCAACAACACCAGCTCAACCTTTCTCAATGCATTGATTGGTCGGACCTTTAAAAATATCAAGGGGAACATAAATGGAGATATCAGTGTGAGCGGAGATTTCAAAAATTTCAACATTTTAGGTGAAGCCTATACCGACACTTATCTTACGCTTCGAGCTACAAATGCCACCTACAGAGTCTTACCAGAACATAAAATAAGAATTAATTCCAATTCTTTTTCATTCGACAATATCACCTTATCTGACAAAGACAATCACGTCAATACCATCAATGGACTTGTAACACATGAGAAATTCAAGAATTTTTCATACAAATTCAACATGCAGCTTGATAACTTGCTCGTTTATGAAGAGGAAAATTTCAACAATGATAAATTCAAAGGAAAGATATATGCAGATGGTGATTTTCATTTGAACGGATCTGATGGGCATCCATTGTTCATCAACGCAGATATTTCACCGGCAAAAGGAAGTGAATTTTCTTATGATGCCGCAACACCTGACGCCATCACAACCAACTCATTCATCACTTTCAGAGAAATACCGCCATCCGACAGCGTACTTATTGCTTTAGGCTGGAATCCAAGTACATATTGGGCAGATAAAGACACAGCAAACATCACTACTGCTCAAACCAACACAAAAAAATATAAAGGCGATATCTACATGAATATCGGCATTCACATGAATCACAATTGCCCAATCAAGCTAAAAATGGACAATGTGGACGATGGATATATAACCACCTATGGAACAGGTGTTTTGCAAGCTGAATATTATAACAAGGGGGCTTTTACACTTAATGGAACCTATAATATCGAAGAAGGAAAGTATAGGCTCTATCTTCAAGACATCATATATAGAGACCTTATTCTGCAAAAGGAGTCAAAAGTGGTGTTCAATGGAAATCCATTTGCCGCAGAAATTCATCTAATTTGCTGGCACACTCTGAATTCAGTTCCATTATCCGACCTCACTTCTGTTTCATACACACAAAACAACAGAGTAAAAGTGATATGCATACTCGATATCACTGGCAATCTAGGTAACATGGCTTTCAACTTTGACTTGAATTTGCCGAATGTGAGTGATGAAACACGACAAATCGTTCGATCATATATATCCACAGAAGAGGAAATGAACAAACAGCTCATCTATCTTTTGGGATTTGGGCGATTCTTCACTAATGAGTACGCCAGAGCCAATGGTGAGAATAACACAAATCAAGCAGTCAACAACTTGCTCTCATCTACATTAAGTGGACAAATCAATCAAATCTTGACTAATGCCATAGGAAGTGAAAGCAAATGGAACTTTGGCACTGGACTTTCAACAGGTGAGAAAGGTTGGGAAGATATGGACGTAGAAGGCACACTTTCTGGTAAACTCTTAGACGACAGACTTCTTATTAATGGTAACTTTGGATATCGAGACAACTCCATGACTAACAATTCCAGCTTTGTGGGTGACTTTGACGTGAAATGGAGACTCAGCGAAAATGGCAACACCTATTTGAAAGCATATAATCTGACCAACGACAGGTACTTCACAAAATCCACCCTAAACACCCAAGGAGTGGGTGCAACATACCAAAAGGATTTTGAAAACTGGAAAGACCTTTTCAGAAGGAAAAAAAGATTAAAAAGAAAGGACAAAGCAGCACATGACGTTACTATTCCAGACACGGTTGGAATTGAATTGCCTAAAGAAAACGATTCTATTCTAAAATTCAAAAACGATACTTTAAATCATTAAAAATCATATTATGGATTACGGTTTCATCAGAGTGGCCTCAGCCATTCCATCTTTAAGAGTAGCAGACTGCTCTTTCAACGCAAACGAAATTCTTCGTTTAATGGAAGAAGCATCCAACAACCATTCATCAATCATCTGTTTCCCAGAATTATCCATCACTGGTTACACTTGTGGCGACCTTTTCTCCCAACAGCTCATAATAGAAGAATCTCTCAATGCTTTGATGTGGATTACAAATAATAACACATCTGATATTATTGCCATCATAGGACTTCCTTTAGAAATTGATAATGCTTTATATAATTGTGCAGTCACCATTCATAAAGATAAAATCATTGGTGTAGTACCAAAAACATTCATCCCCAATTATAAAGAATTCTATGAACAGAGATGGTTTGAAACATCAAAATCCTTACGTTCAGATAAACTCAACTTGTTTGGTCAGATTGTTCCAATAAGTAGAAATCTGATATTTCGTTTGAAAAATTCAGAAGGAATTGCAAAAGCAAAATTTGGAATCGAAATCTGTGAAGATTTATGGGCCCCAATCCCTCCAAGCTGCCATCTTGCTTTGAGTGGAGCAGATATCATATTCAATTTATCTGCTTCAAACGACATTATCAGCAAGAATACATATCTTAAATCCCTGATATCCCAACAATCAGCGCGCTGTATAAGTGGATATGTATATTCTTCATGTGGGTTTGGTGAATCCACACAGGATCTTGTCTTTGGAGGGAAGGCGTTTATTTACGAAAACGGAAGTATGATAAAAGAAGCTGAACGGTTCCAAATGTCTGAGCAAATTATATATGGCGACATCGACGTTGAGCGTTTGTCAACAGAGCGCCGTTGCAACACCACCTTTGCCGCTTCTATTAACTCAGCAAACTCATATCTTCCACAAACCGTGTATGCTGACATCAACCTTTCTCCAATAAAGGAAAAAGAGCCGGCTGAATTATATAGAACCATCAATCCACACCCATTCGTACCTTCAGGAGCGGCATTGGATGAACGATGCGAAGAGATTTTTTCTATTCAAGTCATGTCGCTTGCAAAGAGGGTTCAGCACATCAATGCAAAATCATTGGTGATTGGTGTTTCTGGTGGATTGGACTCCACCCTGGCTTTATTAGTCTGCGCAAAAACCATGGATAAACTAAACAGAAGCCGTGGGGATATTATCGGCATAACTATGCCTGGTTTCGGAACAACAGGACGGACCTACAATAACGCAATTGCTTTAATGAATGAATTAGGTGTGACGACTCGAGAAATTAGCATTGTAGAAGCCTGCAAACAGCACTTTAAAGATATCGGGCACGACATCAACAATCATGACGTTACCTACGAAAATTGTCAAGCTCGCGAACGTACTCAGATCCTCATGGACGTAGCCAATCAAGAGAACGGATTGGTAGTAGGCACGGGCGATCTGTCTGAATTGGCTCTTGGATGGGCCACATATAATGCAGACCACATGTCGAACTATGGCGTTAATTGTTCCATTCCAAAAACGCTTGTAAAACACCTCGTGGTATGGGTGGCTGCCAACAGTATGGATCCGAAAGCCCGTAACACCCTGAATGATATTGTCGATACTCCTATAAGTCCAGAATTGACTCCAGCAGACGAATTGGGAAACATCAAGCAAAAAACTGAAGACCTTGTGGGACCATACGAGCTGCATGATTTTTTCTTATATAATTTCCTTCGTTTATGTTATCGACCAAGGAAAATTTATTATTTAGCCCGTAAGGTATTTGACAACGAAGAAAACAAAGGCAATAAAGGCTATGGAGGAAAACCTTCATATTATGATGGTGAGACGATAAAAAAATGGCTCATGGTTTTCTGCAAACGTTTCTTCACACAACAATTCAAACGCTCATGCCTTCCCGACGGTCCTAAGGTCGGTAGTGTGAGCCTGAGTCCAAGAGGCGATTGGAGAATGCCAAGCGACGCATCTTATGCAGAATGGATAAAAGAATGTGAATCATTGTAACCTTCAAATGATATAGAATTCTCTATTTTTATAATGTCATTATTTGATTATTTTATTATTTTCACATTAACAAGGTTAAATACTCTTAAAACTGAAATCTAAATCGTTATTTTAGGTTTAATTATGAGCTGAAAACAATGTTTTTAGCTCATAATTGTGTATTTTTGCATATATTTTTGATAACAATAAATCATAAAACATAAACAACAATGTCAGAAACAATTGACATCCGTGAATTAAACGAACGGATAGAGAGCACCAGCCATTTGGTAACCAACCTGATAACGGGGATGGGCCAACACATCATAGGTCAGAATCATCTTATTGAATCACTCTTGATTGGATTGCTATCAGATGGTCACATCCTTTTGGAAGGCTTGCCTGGATTGGCAAAAACAAAAGCCATCAAGACGCTGTCCTCTTTAATAGATGGACAATTCAGCAGGATTCAATTCACACCGGATTTGCTTCCTGCTGATGTCATAGGTACGATGATTTACAATCAGCGTGACGGTAAATTTGAAGTGAAACAAGGTCCTGTTTTTGCCAACTTCGTATTGGCAGATGAAATCAACCGCGCTCCAGCAAAAGTGCAAAGCGCACTTCTTGAGGCCATGCAAGAAAGGCAAGTCACTTTATCATCACAGACCTACAAACTCCCCTCTCCGTTCCTTGTGATGGCAACACAAAACCCAATTGAACAAGAAGGAACATATCCGTTGCCTGAAGCACAAGTAGATCGTTTTATGATGAAAGTCGTGGTCGATTATCCTCAGATTGATGAAGAAAAAAGAATCATAAGGATGAATATCCAAGGAGAAAAGGAGATAATCCGACCATTGATGTCAACCAAGGATATTGAAAACATGCGTAAAGTAGTTTCTGGTGTATATATCGATGAGAAAATTGAACAGTATATAGCAGATATAGTCTTTGCCACAAGATTTCCTCAGAATTACAGGCTTCGCGAACTTAACGGACTCATTTCATTCGGCGGATCACCAAGAGCATCCATCAACTTGGCTTTGGCATCCCGCGCCTACGCATTCTTGAAACATCGTGGATATGTGATACCTGAGGATGTGCGTGCCATGGCACATGATGTCCTTCGTCACAGGATTGGACTCACCTATGAAGCAGAGGCCAGCAATGTCACTCAAGAAGAAATAATCAGCAAGATTATCAATAAAGTTGAAGTACCTTAATATCAGACACCTTGGAAACAGAAGAGCTGTTAAAAAAAGTAAGACGAATTGAGATTAAAGCCAGAGGTCTCTCAAACAACATCTTTGCCGGAGAATATCATTCTGCATTTAAAGGTCGCGGAATGGCATTCTCAGAAGTGCGTGAATACCAATATGGTGATGACGTACGCGACATTGACTGGAATGTTACAGCCAGAATTGACCGCCCTTATGTCAAAGTCTATGAAGAGGAACGAGAGCTTACGGTGATATTAATGATTGATGTTTCTGGCAGTCTGGATTTTGGCACAAGTCAACAGACAAAACGTGAGATGGCCACCGAGATTGCTGCCACACTTGCCTTTTCAGCTATCCAAAACAATGATAAGATTGGAGTAATCTTTTTTTCTGACAAAATTGAGAAATTCATTCCTCCTAAAAAAGGAAGAAAACACATCTTGTTCATCATCAGGGAGTTGCTAATGCTTAAAGCAGAAAGCAAACATACTGATATCGGAAAAGCCATAGAGTTCATGGACAATGCTATCAAAAAAAGATGCACGGCTTTTATCATGAGCGACTTTTTCGACAACAAAGACTTCAGCCGTCAATTACAAGTGGCCAATCGCCGCCACGATGTGATTGCTCTTCAAATTTATGACCAGAGGATGCTTGAACTTCCTAATGTTGGATTGATTAAGGTTAGAGATTTGGAAACGGATAAAGACATCATCATTGACACATCCTCTAAAAAAGTGAGGAAAGCCCATCATGAATGGTGGATCCAGCATCAAATTCGTTTTTCTCAAATTTTAGCGTCATCAAAAGTTGATTGCACTCATTTACGTACGGATGAAGACTTTGTTCAAGGACTTAGTGCACTCTTCCAAAGAAGGAAATGACAATTATAATGAACAGGATCACATACATCTGCATCATGAAAGGATTTCATCACACCATTATACTGTTGTTCATACTATTTTCAATTTCCGCTACACACGCACAGGTGACAGCAGAAATTGAGAAATCGTCTATAAATATCGGCGAACAAACTATTATAACCATCCATGCCAATTCCTCTTCAAAAAACAACATCATATTTCCTTCCTATGACTCGCTTCAGTCCATCATACCAGGGATTGAAGTCCTGAAAACCGAGGACAAAACTAATGTCCCGAACCAAATTTCAAGATCATATACTATCACATCTTTTGATACCGCATCGTATGAGATTCCTTCTTTTAATGTATCAGTAAATGGTAAGACATATTCAACCAATTCACTACCGTTAAAAGTGGAATCAGTTGAGATAGATACAACAAATGTTGAAAAGATATATGACCTGAAACCTGCATTAGAGCCTGCATTTCAATTGTCGGAATGGACATTTCCTGTTATAGCCTCTATTCTGACCATGCTGATAAGCGTGTTGCTTATCTATATTATCATCCGAATTAAAGATAACAAACCGATTATCAGGCGTTTCAAACTCAAACCCTACATTCCACCTCATAAGAAGGCTATGAATGAGATTGAAAGAATAAAGGATACTGACCTATGGCAAACAGGTGATACAAAGGAATATTATACTCAACTGACAGATATTCTTCGGAGGTACATGCAAGGGCGTTACGGCTTTAACGCCATGGAGATGACAACTAATGAAATAGTTGATGAATTACAGAAAGTAAATGACGAAAACTCCATCCGAGAGCTGAATTCCCTTTTCTCTACCGCAGATATGGTTAAATTTGCCAAGGCAAAACCAGAATTGTCAGAAAACGACAAAAATCTCATCAATGCTATTGCATACATACAACACACAAAAAAGGAGGAAGTTGTTGACAACACCACAAAAGAAATTGTAATAGAAGACGTAAGGTCTAAAAATCGCAAAAAAACTTTGTATATAAGCATCGCAGTCACCCTAATAGTCTTAAGCTTCATATTGTTTTATCTGATTCAACAAATCTTTATATTAAATTATTAATTATAAATGGAATTCAAATATCCATATTATCTGCTATTCCTGCTTTTATTGATTCCATATATTATATGGCTGATTATAAAATCGAAGAGAAGTCTGCCTGACATATTCATGCCGACGGTCTCAAAATATAGATTTGTGAGTAAGACTTGGAGAACACGCCTTGTGAATTTACCATCACTTTTACACATCATTTTCTTTATTTCTCTGGTCATCATCATTGCAAGGCCACAAATCAACAATTCATCTGAAGACAAAGATGTTGAAGGTATTGACATCATGCTCTCTGTCGATATCTCGACCAGTATGCTCACTCAGGATTTCAAGCCTAACCGTGTTGAGGCATTAAAAGCAATCGCCAAAGAATTTATCGGCAAGCGACCTAACGACAATATCGGATTGACCCTCTTCGCAGGAGAAGCCTTCACCCAATGTCCTTTGACTACAGACCACGACATGCTTATAAAGCTCTATGACGATGCAGACGATGAGATGGCTGGGCGTGGCACTATCAACGACGGTACAGCAATAGGAGATGGAATTATGAACTCCCTCTTGCGCTTGCGTGAAAGTAAGACCAAATCAAAAGTCATCATCCTTCTTACGGACGGCGTACACAATTGCGGAAATGTGTCTCCTCAAACAGCAGCGGAGATTGCCCGTCAGTATAATGTCAGAATTTACACCATCGGCATCGGACGAAACGGAATGGCTCCCTTCCCTATCGGATATAACTCCACACAGATGGTCCCCGTGGAAATCGATGAGAAAACCATGACAAAAATATCTGAAGAAACGGGTGGTAAATATTTCAGAGCAGAAGAAAACCAGGAGCTTTCGGAAATCTACGACGAGATTGACAAGATGGAAAGAACAAAACTCTCATCTATGCAACACTACAAGAAACGTGATATTTTCGAACCTTTCGCTCTTGTTGCTTTTATATGTTTACTTTCTGAATTGTTAATTAACATTCTGATACTCAAACGACTCCCTTAGACCAATTGCATCATGTTCAGATTCGCCAATCCATATTATCTTTATCTGCTCATCATTATCCCATTAATGATAATGATGTATGTCTTTTACATTTATAATCACAAAAAACGAATGGAAACCTTCGGTGACCATTTGTTAATGGAAAAATTAACCCCAGAATTATCCTATCGGCGTAAAAACATTAAATTCACACTTCTCATTTCTGCCCTCACCCTTATTATCTTGATATTAGCACGTCCCCAGTTTGGTGTCAAAGACAACAGTGAGGAAAAGACCGGCATAGAAATTATTATAGCGACTGATGTTTCAAATTCAATGTTGTGCCGTGACATCTCCCCTTCCCGATTGGATAAAGCAAAAATGATATTGGGAAAATTGATTGACCAATTTGAGAATGACCGTATTGGTTTAGTGGCTTTTGCTGGTGCCGCCACAACTATTCTCCCCATTACATCTGATTATATCTCAGCAAAGATTTTCTTAGACCAGCTTACTCCTGACATCATTAATGCTCAAGGAACAAATATAGCAGAAGGGATACGCTGTGCGATTTCCAGTTTTTCGACCCGTAAAGATATAGGGAAAGCGCTGATTTTAATAACGGATTCAGAGGATCACGAAGAGGGAGCCGTTGCCGCAGCGGAAGAAGCCTATGATTTAGGGATCAATGTATATGTAATGTCCGTAGGAACCCCTGAAGGGGGCACAATCCCTATGCCAAATGGACAGTATAAAAAAGACAATCATGGACAGGAAGTCATCACAAAACTTAATGAAGAAGTTGGTCAAGAAATAGCCAATGCAGGAAAAGGTGTATATATCAATATTGACAACAGCATACATGCGGAACAGAAAATAAAAGCTGAAATATCCAATTTAAAAAAGGCCACATATAGTACCAGCTCTTTCACAGAAAGCAATGAACAGTTTGTATTGCTGGCACTCATTGTACTTTTAATTATTGTCATCGAGGCTTGCATCACAGAAAAAAAGAATACTTTATTTCACTTTTTCAACAACAAGAAATGATTCACACAAGAACAATCTATATCATAGCCATATCTTCCATTTTAATCACAGCTTGTCAATCAGAACCGACAGGCCGAAGCGAATTGCGCTTAGGAAACAGGCAATACAATTCAGGCTCATATAATAAAGCAGAAAGCCATTACCTGAAATCTTCGGAAAAAGAACAAAGTCTTGAAGCGTTCTATGGAATTGGCAACTCAATTCAGAGGCAATACATATCATTACCAGCAGACCAGATAGACAAAATGGATTCAGTGGCCACTCAAGCCTACAATAACGGATTGGCTGTTCAAACTCAGAACCAATTAAAGAAAGCTTCAACATACCATAACTTGGGCAATCTGGCATTCAATGGTGGCATAAGATATAAGAAAATGCAGAACATCAACGAATCAAACAAAAAATTCAACGAAGCAGTTGATTTCTACAAGAGTTCATTAAGAATTAACCCAGAGGATAATGAAACAAGATATAATTTAGCTATGGCAATCTATATGATTAACAAGAATAAGCAAGAACAACAAAAGGACCAACAAGACAACAAGGATCAACAAGACAACAAAGACCAACAAGACAACAAGGACAAGCAAGACAACAAGGACAAACAAGACAACAAGGACAAACAAGACAACAAGGACAAAC
>OMUD01000051.1 GCA_900314125.1 uncultured Prevotellaceae bacterium
ATTTGTGGACAGCAAGTTTTCCTATGTTTACTGTGCCGATATTTTTGTTTCCTTGTTATGTCAAATTTGTTGCATTGAACTGTGTTTTTGAACAAAAGCGGCATAATCAAGCAAAATGATGCGAAATGAGAGTTCTTTTTTACAAGTTGCTGCTATCACAGCTTTTTTTGTATGTGTAAAAATGCTTTCAATAATGCTTTTATTGCTTTTTTTTCGTACATTTGTAATCTAAATAGAAAATGACAATATGCCCACACTTAATTGGATAGGAAAAGAAAAAGTGGTGAACCATCATCTTGATGTCCCGTTCTATACGTTGGAGCATCAATATGGCTTTCATGGTGATAAGCCCAATGACAAGTCTGAGACCCGCAGCGGCAATTTGATTATTCACGGTGATAATCTCATGGCTCTTAAAGCTTTGTTGCCAGAATATGAGGGAAGGGTACACTGTGCTTACTTTGACCCTCCCTACAACACAGGTGAAGAAAAGTGGGTGTATAACGACAACGTGAACGATCCCCATATCCGTAAATGGCTGGGCGAGGTTGTTGGAAAAGAGGGGGAAGATTTGAGCCGACATGACAAGTGGCTCTGCATGATGTATCCCCGTCTGGTTTTGGTACAGAAGTTGCTGCATCCGCAGGGAGTAGCGTTTATCTCCATCGACGATAACGAATACACAAACCTGAAAGCCATTTGTGACGAAATCTTTGGGAAAAACTGCTTTGTGGCAAATATCTCTTGGCAGAGGACGTATTCAGTAAGAAACGATAAAGATGGAATAGCCATTATTGTAGAACATATTCTCGTATATAGCAAAGAACCAAATTGGATACCTATCAAACTTGAACGAACAAAAGATATGGATGCTGGGTATGCAAATCCAGATAATGATATTGCACCTTGGGCCAGTGTCATACCAACTGCACCTAGCGCTTCTTCGCATCAAGGTATGGTTTATGCTATACAGCAACCTTTTACAGGAGAATTTTTATATCCAACGGTAGGTCGATGTTGGTCTTTTGGACAGGAGGAAATGCTCAGGTTCATGAACGGATGGTGTGAATATGAACTTAGAGATTTAAATGATGATGCTAAAAGAGCTGAAATCTGTGGTGTTCCAGAAGAAAGTATCCGTAAAGGCATCAAAGCGATTGTATTAAAGAACGATTTAACGACCTCACAGATTGCAGCTCAAGAAGTATACAATAAAGGCCCTTGGCCAAAGTATTTTTTCACAAAAGGAGGATTAGGAGGTATAAGAAGGAAAACTTATATAACCGAAGTGGAAGGCAAAATGCCAACGAACTATTGGGCTTTTGATGAAGTCGGTCATACCGACGAAGCCAAAAAAGAGTTGATGGAAATCTTTGGTGGCAAGAGCCCATTCGATACCCCCAAGCCCACTCGCCTGATAGAGCGCATCCTTGACATTGCCACTGATGACGACAGCATCGTGCTGGACTGCTTTGCGGGAAGCGGGACTACTGCACACGCCGTATTGATGACCAATAAGAAGAAGCATAGCAACAGGCGGTTTATCCTGATAGAACTGATGGACTATGCTGACACTACTACAGCCTATCGCGTAAAAAAAGCCATCACAGGCTACGATGCCAAGATGAAGCACGAGGTGGAGATCTACAACAAAAAACTTACCATCAAAAACCTGCCTCACTATGCCCAGTATCTGGAGGAGGCAAAGGCTGTGACGGAGCGTGAGCAAGGCAATTATTCTGAATTCAGCCAGCCTAAGTTGGTGGACAACTGCATCAGGGTGACGGCTACCCGTGTCAGCAATGGCAGAGTAGAAGGTTTGGGCGGCTCGTTTGACTACTACGAATTGGGCCAGCCACTGTTCGTAGAAGGCAATCTGAACGAAGAAGTGGATGAGGAGAAAATCCGTCAGTACATCTACTATACCGAGACCCATGAGCCACTTCGCCGCCAGCGGAAGGAGGAAAGCAGATACCTGCTCGACACCTTCCAGAATACGGGCTACTATTTCTACTATGAGCGTGACCACTCTACAGAACTTACCGTTGACACACTCGATATAGTCACAGAGAAGGCCAGCCAATACATCATCTATGCGGATGTGTGCCGTCTGCCAAAGGAGTTTATGGCCGAGAAGCACATCATATTCAAGAAGATTCCTCGCGACATCAAAAGATTCTAACCATCATGGAACATAAAGACTTTACCATAAAACTCTATCAGCAGGACGTGCTGAACGACCTGGCCGACTACATCGCAAAGGTGCAGCAGCCTGGAAAGCGGCTTGACGATTCGTTCCGCGAGTATTGGGCAGACAAGGGCGTGTCGCTGATAGAGAACGACGACTATCTGCACCCATACAACAATGACATCAAAGGCGTGCCCCGCGTGACGGCCAAAGTACCGACGGCAGGAGGCAAGACCTTCATTGCCTGCAATGCACTGAAGACCATCTTCGACCGCATGCCGGCAGACAAGCCCAAGGTGGCGGTGTGGTTCGTTCCGTCGGACACCATACTGGAACAAACTTACAGGAATCTGAACAATCCGCAGCACCCTTACCGCCAGCAACTCAATGCACTGTTTAATGCCTCCGTCAGAGTGGTCAACAAGGAAACGGCACTGATTGGACAGGGCATCTCATTCACGGAACTTCGTCAGCAACTGACCATCTTTGTGCTTGGTGTCGATTCGTTTGTGGAGGCAGTGAGAGGCGAGAAGAAACTGCCCAAGGCCTATCGGGAGAATGAGAACCTTGCCTTTGTTGAGGCAATTCAAACGGAGCAGAGCGTAAACATTCCCAAAGCTGACGGTACGTCGCTGATAACATATATTGCAAAGCTCAATCCAGTTGTGATTATCGACGAGAGCCACAACTTCGGGTCATACCTACGCGTGGATTTGCTGCAGAACATCAACCCTTGCTTCATCTACGAGCTTACTGCAACGCCCAAGCGGACAAGCAACGTCATCAGTTTTGTGGATGCCATGAAGTTGAAACGGGCCAACATGGTGAAGTTGCCAGTCATCGTATATAACCACAAGAGCACCAACGACGTGATAACGAGTGCGATGGCCTTGCGTGACAAGTTGGAGAAGATGGCAGAGAGTGCTGACAGATACGTGCGCCCGATTGTTCTGTTTCAAGCACAGTCGAATGTGGATGACGAAAGTATCAACTTCGAGAAAATCAAGGCCCAGTTGATCAAGGCCGGTATTCCAGAAGAGCAAGTCAAGATCAAGACTGCCAACAAGAACGAGTTGAAGAACGTTGACCTGATGAGTCGCCAGTGCCCGGTGAGATATATCATCACGGTGAATGCGCTGAAGGAAGGCTGGGACTGCCCCTTCGCCTACATACTGGCCTCGCTTGCCAACAGGAGCAGCAAGATAGACGTGGAGCAGGTGCTGGGTCGCATACTGCGTCAGCCTCACACGGAGAGTTTCAAGGAGATGTATCTGAACATGTCGTATGTGTTCACCTGCTCGTCGCAATTCAGCCAGACCATCAAGCATATCCTCGACAGTCTTCAGAACGCTGGTTTCAGTGGCAAGGACTATGTAAAGTCTGAAGACTATGCTAAAGACATGCCTCCTGCACCGTTAAACGAGATGGACTTTTTCAAGCCTCTTCAACCTGCAACTCCATCTACGGAGCAATCATCATTTGATGACATTCCGGAAATCAATGCAGACGAAATCAAGAGTCTGTTGCAGGCGGACGATACGCATCTGCATGACATGCTGAAAAAGGCAGAGCAGCTGGAACAGCAATACGCGGAGCAGACGAAAGCACAGGCAGCAAGCAACGACTACCTACCCAACGAAGTACAGGAAAAGATGAATGACAAGACATACACGATGCGTAGCAAATACGCTGATGACGCCAGAGCGGTCATACTGCCCAGATTTGTGATTGCAGTGAAGAAGAGCCTGTTCTTCGGAGAAGAAGAAACCTGCAAGTTGCTCGACCAGGAAGACCTGATGAAGGGTTTCCGCCTGACGGCTGAGGACAAGAAGATCACCTTCACGGCATCACAGAGCGAAAGTCAGATGATTACCCTCGACGAGCGTAATGAGGACGAATGGGTGCCGATGGCTGCGGAAACGCCTGCCATCATCAAGAACGTTTTCTTTGACTGGTTCTCGACACTGAACACGGCAAGCAAAGTGAAGCACCTGTCAGACAAGATTGCACAAAGCCTGGAACGACTTGACAATATCGACCAAGGTCAGATAGTACGCTACGTATATGCCGTACTGGAAGAGAAAGGCAACGAGGAACTGACCACACTGGCGCAGAACTATTTAGACACCGTAGAAGCCTTTGAGAACAAGATCAAGACGCTGGCTTTAGCCTATAGGAAGGAGAAGTTCCGCGATCTGATAGATACAGGCGAGATAAGGCTGAAGGAAGCATGGAGTATGCCAGAGAAGTTAACGCTGACAAGCAAATGCCCACAGTTGGCTAAAATGCTATACACCGAGGAAGACTATCTGAACAGTTTTGAATACAACGTCATCAAAAAGATTGCAAGTCTGCCAAACGTGAGGTATTGGCACAAGAACCTGAATCGCCGTCCTGGGTTCTGTTTGAACGGGTTCATCAACCATTATCCCGACTTTATCGTAAAGCTGGAAAGTGGAAAGACCTTGCTGATAGAGACTAAGGGCGACCAACTGGCAAATCCAGAAAGTGCAGCAAAGGTTAAACTAGGTGAGTATTGGGAACACCTTGACAAGACAGGGATGTACAAATACTTCATGACATTCCAAAATCAAGGTGTTGAGGGCTCTTTAGCTGTCGGGAAGTTAGTGGAATTGATTAGCAGGATGTAGGCTTTGAGATTACATAAGAAATACAAATAAAAAAGTAATATTTGAAAAACGATTTACTAAGATGCATAAAATAGAAAAAAGTCAGACGATGCCTGACTTTTTTAAGTCGGCTCCACTAAAACAAAAGTATCAAAGGACGGATTTGCCATGTTATCTGCTAATGGTGATGTAATGCCTGTGCCTCAAATGGTATTTAATGGACTATCATACTCCCATATTGTAGTATTGTCTTATATCAATGAAAAGGGAACTTTAATTCCAATACATACCCTCTTTAATCAAGAAGGGCCGATACTCTAAAGAAAACTAAATTTTAGGCCTGACATGATGATTTTTCATGATTTTTGCGTAACTGTGGCTGCGCCGATATTACTTTTAAGGTCCTCCTTACAGTCGGAACTCCTTTGTGAAACTAAAGTTTCAGTCGTCGCAAACCGAGCTAAACATATCGCTCGGTCGGAAAAGCAAAATAAATTTTGCTCTTCTCTCGTTTTTTCGTAACTTTGCAAAAGAT
>OMUD01000019.1 GCA_900314125.1 uncultured Prevotellaceae bacterium
CCAAACACATGGAACTGGTCGAGGAAGATGAGGAAAATAGCCACAGGCGACACATAGCGCAGGATGAAGATGAACAGTCCGAAAAGCGGTACCCGAAGCGTGCCACCATTGGTGATTTCCTCGTGCACCATCCGCCGTTTAAGATACCATCCCACGAACACAGAGATAAAAATTCCGCCGATAGGCATGCAGAACTCACACACAATCCAGTCGCAGAAGTCGAAGATGGAACGTCCGAAGATTGACACATCCGAGAGCAACCCGAACGAGAGGGAGCAGAGCACACCGACCACGATGCACGCCACCGTCTCCACCGATGCCGCCCGTGCACGCGAGAGGTTGAATTCCTCCTTCATGTAGGACGTGACAATCTCATGCATGGAAATGGTGCTGGTGAGTGCTGCGATAATGAGCAGCAAGAAGAAGAGCACGGAGAAAATATATGCCAGCCAAGGCAGTGCTGAAAATGCCTGCTGAAAGACATGAGGCAGGGTGATGAAAATGAGCTGCGGTCCCATGATGCCAGAGTCGAGCGGCATGCCGGCAGCGGATGTTGCGGGAAAGATGACGAACCCCGCCATAAGCGCGATGAGCGTGTCGATGGCGATGACGTTGAGTGCCGTTTTCGGGAGGTTCGTGTCCTTCTTGAAGTATGAGGCGTAGGTGCAGAGACATCCCAATCCGAGGGAGAGGGAGAAGAACGCCTGTCCGAGCGCACTGAGCACCACAGAGCCGTTCACCTTCGAGAAGTCGGGCTTGAGCAGGAATTTCAGTCCCTCACCCGCCCCGGGCATGATGACGCTGCAGACCACCAGCACAAGAATGATGATGAAAAGAGCCGGCATCAGGATGTTGGCACATTTCTCAATTCCTTTCCTGATGCCCATCACCACCACGACGTGGGTGAGCAGGAGCATCAGGAGCAGGTAGATGATCGGTTCCCATGGGTTCGCAGAAAAATCCGCAAACGTCTGCTGCAGCTGTTCGGGCGAGGAGCCGCTAAATTGGTTACCCAATGCCAAAACAGAATATTTCACCGTCCATCCCGCCACCACGGCATAGTAGCTGAGGACGATGAACCCGGCAAATACCCCGAGACGCCCCACCCATTTCCAAGGAGTGTTGGGAGCCAAACGATGGTAAGCTCCAGTGGCGTTGGACTGTGTATGCCGTCCGATAACAAACTCACTGAGCATCAGCGGCAATCCAAGCAGGAGGATGCACCCCAGATAGATGAGAATGAAGGCGGCACCGCCGTTCTTTCCCGTCTCAATGGGGAAACGCCATATATTCCCGAGTCCTACGGCCGAACCAGCCGTGGCGAGAATCGCTCCAAACTTGCTGCCGAAATTTTCTCTTGCTGCCAATTGTATATTTTTTAAAGCTTTAAGGGGGATTATTTGTGGTCAGATAAGCCCAAGCGCATCTACATGTCCCACAAAGCCAAGAGGCATGACGACTCCCCAACAAAATCCTTGCAAAATTACAAAAAAAAGATTAATTTTGCACAAAATCAGCAAATCAAGTTACAAAATGACTATAATAAGGCGGTATTTTCTTTCGATTCTTATCATTTTGGCTGTTGTCGTGCTTTCTTTGGCACCCATGCCGGAATTTCCAAAACTGGGCGACATCCCACTCTGGGACAAATGGGTGCATTTCGTGATGTACGGCGGAATGTGCTCCGTGTTGTGGTTTGACTACCTGCGCAACGGCAACAGCCGCAAGAACTATGGGAAGTGGCTTCTCTTGCTTGTGGTCTGCCCCATCCTGCTCGGCAGCTTGCTTGAACTGGGACAGGAATACCTCACCACCTGTCGCAACGGGGACTGGATTGACTTCATCGCCAACAGCGTGGGCGTGCTGCTGGCAGTGCCAATCGGCCTTTTCCTGCTGCCCAAAATCGCACGGAGATTTGCAGTGAAAAGCTGAGACTCAGCCATTTCAGAATATCATTCCTTTAAAGAACTGATTCACAGCGTTTCAAGCACACCCTTCTTTCAGAACACAGCTATAAATCCCCATCGACCACATCACTGGGTGTTGACGCTGAATTCCATTTCCTCCTTGTGGTCGTTAAGGAAGTTGAGTACGGCCTTGTCCACGTTGATTTTATATTGACGTGAGATAAGGTTCACACGCATGTTGTTCACCCCTTTCACATTGAAATAGAGGTCGCTCTTCCCTTGCGAAGCCATCAGGATGTCAGAGAGTTCCTCCACCATCAAGTCTGTGATTTTGTCGAGTGTGATATTGATGGTGATGTCGTGGACTGCCGATTCCTTTATCTCACTGAGCAGATCTACTGACAGGATATTGAGGTCGAAAACCTTGTCGTTATAGCGGCGCGGCACATACCTGGCCCTGACAAAGAGCGGCGTTCCCTCCACGAAGTAGTTACGCACCTCAAGCCATGACTTACCGAAGAGAGCCAGCTCGCCCGTTCCCTCAAAGTCCTCCATCTTCACGATTCCGTATGGATTTCCAGTCTTCGACTGTCCGGTCCTCACCCCCACAACGATGCCACCGAAGGAAAATTCCTGCCTTCTCGACAGTTCCTCCCGCTTTTCTTCCACCAGATCGGTCATCCGAACAGTGCAGACATGATTGAGAATCACAGAGTATTCATCGAGCGGATGGGCAGAAAGATAGATTCCCACATACTCCCGTTCCTTTTCCAGCCTTGCCATGTCTGACCACTGGGGATAATCGGTTGGCGGCGCAGGATGGACGATGTCCACCTCCACTCCCATATCTCCGAAAAGAGAGTTTGTGGATGCCTGCTTGTCGGCCTGGTATTTTGTGCCGTAGCGCATGAGCGTGTCGATGAACACGTCGTTGTTGGCTGACTTGGCGAAATAGGCATCGCGACGGATTCCGAAACAATCGAACGCACCCGCCAGGATCATGCTCTCCACCGACTTGCGGTTGCAAGCCGTGAGGTTCACACGCTCAAAGAAGTCATAGACCGATGAGAACGGCCCATTCTGTTCACGCTCAGCCACGAGGGCAGCCACAGCGCCTTCGCCCACGCCCTTCACCGCCACCAGTCCGAAGCGGATGTCGCCCCGCTCATTGACCGAAAACTTCATCCTACTCTCGTTGACGTCAGGTCCGTAGGTGTTGACGCCCATGGCCTTCGACTCATCCATGAGCTTACGGATTTCACTGATGTTCGCCACGTTTCTCGACATCACGCCCGCCATATACTGGGCTGGGAAATTGGCTTTGAGGAATGCCGTCTGGTAAGCCACCCATGAATAGCAAGTGGCGTGACTCTTGTTGAAAGCGTAGGATGCGAATTTCTCCCAGTCAGCCCATATCTTCTCCAAGGTCTTCGGTTCATAGCCATTGGCCTTTCCACCGTTGACGAACTTCGGTTTCAGTTCGTCCAGTTTGTCCTTGAGCTTCTTACCCATGGCCTTACGCAAGGTGTCGCTCTCACCACGGGTGAAGTTGGCAAGCAATCGGGAGAGAAGCATCACCTGCTCCTGATACACCGTGATTCCGTAGGTGTCCTTGAGGTATTTCTCCATGATCGGTATATCATATTCAATCGGCTTCCTCCCCAGTTTGCGGTCGATGAAGTCAGGGATATAGTCCATTGGTCCAGGTCGGTAGAGCGCGTTCATGGCGATGAGGTCCTCGAACACATGAGGTTGGAGCTCACGCAGGTATTTCTGCATACCCGCCGACTCAAACTGGAATGTTCCGATGGTCCTGCCGTCGCAATAGAGCTGATAGGTGGCCTTGTCGTCGATTGGGATCTCATCGATGTTGATTTCCACTCCCATACTGTCGCGGATGTTCTCCACCGCCTCCTTGAGGATGGAGAGTGTTTTGAGTCCGAGGAAGTCCATCTTGATCAGTCCAGTCTCCTCAATGACGTGTCCGTCGTACTGCGTGCACCTCACCTTCTCCTTGGTTTCCTTATCGTCGGCAGTGCTGACCGGCACCCAGTCGCTGATGTCGTCGCGGCAGATGATGGTTCCGCAGGCATGGACACCGGTGTTGCGGACGTTGCCCTCGAGCATCTGTGCGTACTTGATGACGGTGCGGAGGTTTTCGTCAGGCGAGGTGGCGGCATCGTGGATTTCCGGCACGCAGGCGATGACGTTTTTCAGATTCATCTTCATTCCGTCGGGCAGACGGTCAGGGATGGCCTTGCACAGGTCGTTTGACACCTTGAGGTCCAGCTTTCTCACCCTCGCCACATCCTTGATAGCCAGTTTGGTGGCCATACTTCCGTAGGTGATGATATGCGCCACTTTCTCCGCTCCATATTTGTCAGTAACCCATTGCAGCACTTTTCCACGTCCGTCGTCGTCGAAGTCAACGTCGATATCGGGCAGAGAGATACGGTCGGGATTGAGGAAACGCTCAAAAAGGAGGTCGTATTTCACGGGGTCCACCATGGTGATGCCAAGGCAATAAGCCACCACCGAACCGGCGGCAGAGCCACGGCCTGGACCCACCCAAACGCCCAATTCATTGCGGGCGGCATTGATATAGTCCTGCACCACAAGGAAATAGCCAGGGAATCCCATGGTTTTCATGATGTGGAGCTCAAACTTGATCTGCTCACGCACATGCTCAGGCAATGGGTCGCCATAGCGCACTTTCGCCCCTTCGTATGCCAGTTTGGCCAAGTAGTCGGCCTCGAACTTGATTCTGTAGAGTTTGTCGTAGCCACCCAGGCGTTTGATTTTCTTCTCACCCTCCTCACGGCTGAGCACCACGTTGCCGTTCTCATCCTGTGTGAACTCGTCGTAGAGGTCCTGCTCCGTGAGCCGCTGGCGGTATTCCGCCTCCGTTCCGAAGGACTCAGGAATCTCGAAGTTCGGCATGATTGGGTCGTGGTCGATGCTGTAGGTCTCCACTTTGGAGAGTACCTCGAGGGTGTTTTCCAAGGCCTCAGGCACATCGGAGAAGATTTCCGACATCTCTGCCGTGGTCTTGAACCATTCCTGCTTGGAATAGAGCATTCGGTTGGGATCGTCGAGGTCACGTCCGGTGGAGAGACAGATGAGGTGGTCATGTGCCTCGGCATTCTCCTCATCCACGAAATGGCAGTCGTTGGTGCACACCAGTTTGATGTTGTGCTTGTGAGCCAAATCGATGAGCACCTTGTTCACCTCCTGTTGCAGTGGGAAAGTCTCACGATTGGCACGCTGGTTGGGGTCCTTCACTTCATGGCGTTGGAGTTCCAGATAGAAGTCATCGCCGAAGAGGTTCTTGAACCAGAGCGTGGATTCCTCCGCCTGGTCGAGCTCGCCACGGAGGATATGCCATGGAATCTCTCCAGCCAGACAAGCTGAGCATGCGATGATGCCTTCATGGTATTTCTCCAGCTCCGCGTGGTCGGTTCGCGGACGGCTGTAGAAACCGTCGGTCCAGGCATGGCTCACGAGCTTGATGAGATTGTGGTAGCCCTTCTCATTCTTGGCAAGGAGGATGAGGTGCCATCCGCCAGAATCGAGCTTTCCCTCTTTCTTATCCATCGAGCGGCGTGCACAGTACATCTCACATCCAAAAATCGGCTTGAAATTGAGGTTTGGATCCTTCTTGTTCACTTTCTTCACATAATTGAAGAACTCTTTGATGCCAAACATGTTTCCATGGTCGGTGACTGCCATGCCCGGCATGCCATCCGCAATGGCCTTATCGACCAGCTTACTGATTTTTGCCTGGCCGTCGAGCACAGAATATTGGGTGTGGACATGAAGATGTACGAAACTCATACTGATATGTTTTTGAATAAAAGTGTGTGTGTTGTTTTGGTTTTCTGAACATTGTGGCGCATCTGGAGTGGGAAACCATGCTGCGCCAAGCCCCGTCACTCACTCACAAGGAACTGTCCCTGCGGCGTGAATCCCTCCACAGAAAAATAAATCTGCTTGCAGGAGGAGTTGTTGAAGAACTCCACGGTTGCTCCACCCGAAGCGTCGGTCTTCACATTAGGCTCCCAGAAGAGCGTACGGCGGAAATCCTCCATAGGCGGCATCACGCTGTAGTCGTCCATCTCGAATTTGGTCGGCACGTTGAATCCCTGGAAATGTGTGCGGCGGATGCCCTTCTCCTTGAAGTAGAATCGCGGATGGGTGTAGATATAGATAGTGACAGGATGCATGGCGGCCAGCTCCGTCGCACGGATAAACTTGGTGTACTGGTCATCATCCTCAGAAATATAGATGCTCTTCACCTCATCCATGAAGTCGGGCATGGACTGTGCGCCGCTCTCATTGCTCGTCCATTCCACAGAGAAGGTGCCTTTGGTGTATTGTGTCACGGTGTTGAACTGATTGTTCATGATCCACACAATCGGACGGTTCTTATACATCAGCCCACCTTTGTAGATGATGTTCTTGTAGTTGTCGGTCACATCGCCGTCCACTGGTTCCAGCTTGCCGACATTTTCAGTGCTGATGAATTCCTCGTCCTCTTCTGCCGCTTGGACTCTGTACATCTCACGGAGTTCGTTGTCGCCTCCAAAGAAACTGTTTTTCTGCTTGAGCCATTCATAGATGGTAGGCAGTGGCTGTCCAAGGTCGTTGATCATGTCGGTGGCCTCATCCACATTGTAATAGACAGTGGAGTGGCGCGCTCCGGTCTGCTCATCATACCATGGCATCCAGCTGTCGTCTGTGAAATAGCGTTTCTTGACTTTCACGGTCGGGATCACATACACGCCGTTGCGTTTGGCGAGGTTTGGATTGTTCTCAGCCTCCTCCGCCTCTTTCTTCGCTTTCACGAAAGCCTCCGGAAGCGGGATTGGCTCGGTCTCGTAAGGAGAGAGATAGCGTGGAGCGGGTGAGAAATGTCGATCGACAGCCACGGTGTAGGCCGCATTCTTGTCGTTGTATTTGGTCTGCATCTGCATATTCCACTCACCCTCGATGTCAGGAAGTTTGAAGGCGTAATGGCCCACACTGTCAGTGACGGTCTCGCCCACATAATGCTCACCCTGCTGGTTATAGAGGAACACCTTGAGATCGACGCCCTGCACCGGATGTTTCTTCCTCCATTTGTTCATGTCTTTCATCAGCTCGCCGTGGATATAGAGCTTATCCTCGATAGGCTGCAGATGTCCGAGATAGCCATCCACGTCCGACCATGGCTTCTTGTCAGTGTAGAGCGACCAGTCGTAGCGTCGCCATCCCTGCACCATCATCAGCAGGTCGGCTGCCTGACGGTGTTCCTGGTCGTCGGCTTCAAAGTAATAGTCAGGATTCTCAATATACCCCCTCACATCGGACGTGAGCAACATCCAAGTCTGGGCATTGCCCACCTTGCCGTCGGTCAGCGTGGCGGCATCCATAGCTGAAAAAGAGAGGGAAGAGTTCGGCTGGCTGTTGAGGAACACGCGCACACGAGAGCATGGTCCGAGGGAGCTGTTTTCCATCGTCACCCTCACGCTGTCGTTGTCGGAACGCGGTGGGCAGACGAAGAAAAGACGTTCGGAGAGAATCTGGCCCTTCCCATCGAAAACGGTGAGTTGGTTGACGCCAGGCGCCATGGTGGAGCGGTCGAAAGAGAGTTCCAGCGCCGTCTCAGCGGTGAGCGTGTCGTAGGACACCACCACCCCACGGTTCATCAGCGTGTAGCCCAGCAGCTGCCCTTGATAAGCCTCCGATGCCTTCACCACGGCACTGATTTCATCTCCCAAAGCATTCACATTCAGCACACAGCCCTCCGCTTTGGTCAGAGGCAGGGTGAAGTCCATCCGTTTTCCGCTTTCGGTGGTAATGGTGAGGACATGCTTGCCTGGCGATGGAGTGAGTTCAAACACGCCCCGTCCGCTGGCATCGGTCTGCACAGTGGTGATGTTCTGACCGTCAGGGCCTGAGAGGATTCCCATCACCTGGGCATGCTTCCCATCTTCGTCCCGCACGTCGAAAGCCACGCGCGTGGGCACCCCATCGACCAAGTCGCCTCCTTCGGGATAGAACGCCACTTTATAGGTATTGCTGCTGTTCTTGCTTTTCTTCTTGTTGGGGGTGTAGCCCTCTTCCAGCTTCTGACGTCCGTCGGGAAGCCGGTGCACATAGCTCAGCTCATCGATTTTCGGTTGTGAATAATCCCCTTCCTTCGCCGGCTTGCGATAGACAGGGAAGACGCGTGAGAAAGCACAGTCGCCACCGAAGTTCCGCATATAGCGTGTGTAGGCACGCACCTCATAGAATCCTGTTCCGAAAATGCTGTCGAGGGCAAAGTCGCCGTTGCCTTGACCATTTTCCATCTTCACTTTCCTGGTGAGCACCACATCGCCGCTCGGATTGAGCAGTTCCACATACAGCACATGGCTGATGGAAGAGGGTGCACCTGTGTCTGTGCGGATGGCGTAAGCCTTGAAACGCATGGTCTCCCCCTTGAAATAGCCAGTGTTGTCGAAATGGAGATAGACTTTCTCCTGAGGGTTCACTTTGTTGAACAGAATGGCATGCTTGATGTAGTTCACCACGTTGGTGAGCGAAGAATCAGACGGCGCTACAGCCTGGCCGGCACTTTGCGCCGACAACTGCAGGGACACAAGGGCCAAAAGAAAAGACAATACGATATGCTTCTTGTTTATCGACATCGTTTTCAAGAATTTAAAGAAAAAAAATGGGTTGAGAGATGATTTTTCCGGTTCCACCGAAAATTCTCTCGCAAAACCGGAATTTATCAACTGCAAATTTACGATTTATTTTTAATTTTAGTACCTTTGCACAGATAAAAGTTATGAACAAAAACCATCCAGACAAGTAATGATGAAGAAACTGTTTTTCGCCGTGTTGTGCATGGCGCTGATTTCTCCGTGTGTGTCGTGCCAGAACACCGAGAAAAAGAGCGGTCTGAAAGTTGATGGAGACGACGGCACTCAGGAGACCGTTTCCACCATCGACAGCCTTTCCATCCTCGTGGCAGGCGACCTGATGCAGCACATGCCACAAATCAACGCCGCCTACAACAGCTCAACAGGAAAGTACGACTACACCGCCTGCTTTGAGCTGGTGAAACCGATTGTGAGTGCCGCCGACCTCGCCATCGCCAACTTTGAGGTGACGATGGGTGGAAAGCCCTACAAAGGCTATCCTTGCTTCTCCGCTCCCGACGAATATCTGGACGGAATCATCGGCGCCGGCTTCGACGTGCTCACCACGGGCAACAACCACTGCCTCGACTCCCGGCAGCGCGGACTGGAGCGGACCATCGACATGATGGATGCGAAGAAAGTGCCGCATCTTGGCACCTACAAGAACGCACAGGAGCGGGAGAAGCAGTATCCACTGCTGGTGGAGAAAAACGGTTTCAGAATCGTGTTGCTCAATTTCACCTACGCCACCAACGGCCTGCGTGTCCAGCAGCCTAACGTGGTGAACTACATCGACACCGTTCAGATTGCCGCCGACATCCAGAAAGCCAAGGGCATGAATCCCGACCTGATCATTGCGATTCCCCACTGGGGCATTGAATACTCCCTCTTGCCCAACAAGCCGGACAAAGATTTGGCCGACTGGCTTTTCAAACAAGGCGTGGACCACATCATCGGCGGTCATCCTCACGTGCTTCAACCGATGGAACGACGCAACGCACAGGCTGCCAACGGAGGCAACCTGCTGGTCTATTCTTTAGGCAACTATATCTCCAACCAGTATAAGGACAACACGGTGGGAGGTGCGATGGTGAGGATGGACTTCACGAAACACGACGGAAAGGTGAAACTGGAGAACTATGGCTATATGCTCACTTACTGCTCCCGTCCGCAGACATCAGGCAAGCGCAACTACCGCATCATTCCTGTGGAGATGGACGAGCAGATGAACGCAGGCGACAAGGCCATCCGCGACAAATTCGTGAGAAGCATGAACAACCTGTTCGACAAACACAACGTGGACTTCGGTCCTTACAAGACAAAGTAAGACAAGAACGGTCTGCCTATGACCTGACTATAAACAATTTCATCTAAAGGGATGGTCAGAAGGAAGATTTGGGATTCAAACTATATGGAACTGAAAATCAATCATATCGACGATATCAACGAAGTGGCGCGCCAGTTCGTTGACCAAATGGGCGACCACAAAATCTTTGCCTTCTACGGCAAGATGGGCGCCGGCAAAACCACCTTCATCAAAGCCATGTGTGAGGAGTTGGGCGTGACGGACGTGATCAACTCCCCCACCTTTGCCATCGTAAACGAATATATGGACGGCAAAGGCGAGTCAATCTACCATTTCGACTTCTACCGCATCAAGCGTGTGGAGGAAGTCTATGACATCGGATTTGATGAATATATCTACAGCGGAAACCTGTGCCTGATGGAATGGCCGGAGCTGATTGAGCAGCTGCTGCCAGAAGAGACCGTGAGGGTTGACATCATGGAAAATCCGGACGGCACAAGAGTAATCCGGTTCTGAATACCACAGCAAGTTCACAAATCCGGATAGCCCAAGGATATAAAGCCACCGGATTATTTTCCATTACCTTCTTTTTCCTTGCAGGGTGACAAGCGGTATGAGCATCTCCTCCATGCTGATTCCGCCATGTTGGAACGTGTTCTTATAGTAGGACACGTAGTAGTTGTAGTTGTTGGGATAAGCGAAGAATGAGTCGTTCTTCGTGAAGATATAGGTGGTGGAGATATTCGGCGACGGGAGGAACGCCTTATGCGGTTCTTTGATCACGAACACATCCTTTGCATTGTACGACAGGTTTTTACCCAACTTGTAACGCAGGTTGGTATTGGTGTTCCTGTCGCCTATGACCTTGGTCGGGGTATTCACGCGGATGGAGCCATGATCGGTGGTGATAATGACTTTGGCATCGGTGGCGGAGAGTGCCTCAAAGAGTTCCCACACCGGGGAATGTCGGAACCAGGATGCGGTGATGCTCCTGTATGCCACTTCATCGCTCGCCAGTTCGCGCACCATGGTGGATTCGGTCCGTGCATGGGAGAGCATATCGATGAAATTGACCACAATGACATTGAGACGTTTGCTGCTGAGCTGCCGGAACTGCGACACCAGTTTCTCCGTGTCGGCTGAGTGATTAAGTTTGTAGTAGGCGAACGACTCTTTCCTTCTGTAGCGCTCCATCTGCTTCCAAATCAGCGGTTCCTCGTTCAGGTTCTTCCCTTCTTCCGTGTCCTCGTCCACCCACAATTCCGGGTACATATCAGCAATCTGCTTCGGCATGAGTCCTGAGAAAATGGCGTTGCGGGCATACTGCGTGGCGGTGGGGAGTATGGAAAGATAAAGTTCCTCATCGAACGAGAAGAGCCCCGCCAGCTCACGGCTGATGACCCGCCACTGGTCATAGCGGAAGTTGTCGAACACAATAAGATAGACTTGCTCGCCCTCACTGAGCAGCGGGAACACCTTCTTCTTGAAGATGTCCGGACTCATGAGTGGACGTTCGGCAGGATGGTCGAGCCACGACTGATAGTTTTTCGCCACAAACTTGGCGAATCCCTGGTTGGCCTCTGCTTTCTGCATCTTCAGCATCTCAGTCATCGGGCTGTTGGCGTCAGCCAGCTCCAATTCCCAGAACACCAGACGCTTATACACCTCAGTCCATTCTTCCAAACTGTAAGAGTCGTTAATCTGCATGCCCAGCTTACTGAAATTCTGCTGGTAGTTGCTGTTGGTCACCTCCGTCTCGATGGCTTTCTTGTGGAGGTGTTTCTTCAAGGTCAATAGAATCTGGCTGGGATTGACGGGCTTGATGAGATAGTCGGCAATTTTAGCACCGATGGCTTGGTCCATGATGTTCTCCTCCTCGCTCTTGGTCACCATCACCACGGGCATCGACGCATTCAGCTCCTTGATGCGCGAGAGGGTCTCCAATCCGGTGAGTCCAGGCATATTCTCATCCAGGAAGATGAGATCGACATCCCTTTCCTGGCAAATGTCGATGGCATCCTGGCCGTTAGTGGCTTCCACCACCTCATAGCCTTTCTTCTCCAAAAAGATGATATAGGGTTTGAGCAGTTCAATCTCATCGTCCACCCAAAGTAAAACTCCTTCGCTCTTCATAGGTCTGTGTACTGTTAGAATATGTAATCCTCGTCGTCCTCATCGTCCCAGTCGTCAGTCTCTCCGGAATTGTCGATCACTCCGTTCTTAGGATCGACATCAAAGTCCTCCACATTGCCGTCCCATTCTTCGGTTTCCTCTTCCTGCTGCTGGACTGGCTCATCGTCGAAATCTTCCACGTTTCCATCCCATTCTTCCTGCTTCACCGGCTG
>OMUD01000074.1 GCA_900314125.1 uncultured Prevotellaceae bacterium
CATGTGGTGGAAGCCGACCACCAGAAGGACCCACAGACACGCGGCATCATGGCTTTCAACGATGCAGTGGCAGCCGACAGCCGAGTGGAGAAGGTCATCATCCCAGTCAGAGATGGACTGACAATCATCCGTAAACTTTGATATTCAGAAATTTTAGAACACACCTAAAGACAAACAACTAATGGAAACAACAAGACAAAATAAAATTGCAAGGCTGATTCAGAAGGACCTGAGCAACATCTTTCAGGCTCAGACACGCCAGACACGGGGCATACTCGTGAGTGTGAGCGTGGTGAGGATCAGTCCCGACCTGAGCGTGGCAAAAGCATACCTCAGCATTTTCCCTTCATCGAAGGCAGAGGAAATCCTTAAGAACATCAATGAGCACGCCTCCCAGATCCGCTATGAGATGGGTAAGCTGCAGCGTCATCAGCTGCGCATCATCCCAGAGCTGAAGTTCTTCCTCGACGACTCGCTCGACTATCTGGAGAACATCGACAAGCTGCTCAGTGGTTCTGGCAGCAAAAGTTCCGAAGAGGCAGGGGAGGAAAGTCCTGAAGCGGCAGAAGAGAACTGATGCCAATTGCCTTTTCATGCAGTGAGAACTGAACAACCCAACGTAGTTTCAACCATTAAATCATTTTCCTTTGTCATTTCCCTTCCACATAGCCAAGCGCTACATCTTCTCTAAGAAATCGCACCACTCCATCAATATCATATCCTCGATATCGGTGCTGGGTGTGACGATAGCCACTACGGCGATGGTCTGCATATTGTCGGTGTTCAATGGCTTTGAGAGTATGGTGGCAGGTTTGTTCACGTCTTTTGACCCCCAGCTCAAGGTGGTTCCGACGTCGGGAAAATATTTCAAGACCGACACTCCGGTGTTATCCGTAATCGGAAACCATCCTGATGTTGATATGGTGACGGAGGTGGTGGAGGATAAGGCGTTGGCGGCATCGGAAGGCAGGCAGATGATGGTCACAGTGAAAGGTGTGGATGACTCGTTTGAGCGGCAGAGCGACATCGATAAAATTCTGGTGGGCGAGGGAGTGTTCGACCTTCATGCCGTTGATTTACAGTATGGTGTGTTCGGCGTCAACGTCCTCACGAGTCTGGGTTTGAACATAGACTTCGACACTCCTGTGAAGATTTATGCCCCAAAGAAAGGCGAGAAAATCAATCTCTCGAATCCGATGAATGATTTCCGGCAGGACGAATTGTATTCCCCTCATGTGGCATTCATGGTGATGCAGGCGAAATACGACTCCCATTATGTGATCAGTTCCCTGAGCTTTGCCCGACGGCTGTTCGACAAGCAAGGGATGGCCACATCGCTGGAAGTGAAGCTGAAGGAGGGTGCTGACGTGGACGACGTGAAGAAAGACCTGAAATCATCGCTGGGTGCACAGTTCGATGTGCTCGACCGCTATGAGCAGCAGGCCGACACGTTTAAAATCATGAAAGTGGAGAAATTCGTGTCCTATGCTTTTCTCACCTTCATACTTCTCATCGCCAGCTTCAATGTGATCAGCTCACTGTCGATGCTCATCATCGACAAGCGCGACGATATCCGCACACTCCACAATCTGGGTGCCTCCAATAAGGACATCTCGTGGATATTCATGATTGAGGGCTGGATGATTTCCATCTCAGGCGTGCTCATCGGCATTGTGCTGGGTGTGGTTCTCTGCCTTATCCAGCAAGAGTTCGGTGTGCTGAAATTCGGCAGCTCAGCCGGCAGCTACATCGTCGATACCTATCCGGTGCGTCTGCTGGTGAGCGACATCGTGCTGGTGTTCTTCACCGTGGTGGTGATCGGACTGCTTTCCGTGTGGTTCCCTGTGCGCCATTTCAGCAAGCAGCAGATCAAAAGAGCGGAAAACTAAGCAAAACTGATATAGAAACCGTAATAACAGAAAGATATGAAAAAGATTGTCTTAGCCCTGATGCTGGCAGTTCCGATGCTGGTGAACGCCCAGCAGAAAGAATTCACAGCCGAGCATTTTGAGGCAGTGCCCTCTTATGTGGAATTTGCCAATGGACGTTGCCAGATTGACGTGAAGCTGTCGATTCCTCCCAAGTTCATGAGAAAGACCACGGTGGCAGAGTTGGTGCCAGTGTTCCGCTGGCAGGACGGCCTGACGAACGGCGACACACTTGTGCTGCAGGGAGAGCGTGGCGAAGGCTATGGACGGATTATCAGCTATAAGAACGGTTTCGCCACCGACATGCCGCTTACGCTGGTTTACCAGAAAGGAATGGAGAACGGCAGGCTCTTTGTGGACTATGTGTACAAATACCACGGAAAGACGGTGCTCACCAATTCTGTGGAGATTCCGATTAAAATCGACAAGGCGCCCTATTTGATTTATGAGACAGTGAAAAATGCCAACTATGTGTATTTTGGCGATATCAAGACAGGTAATGACCGCTACGACGCGCTGATCACCCGTGTGAACAACGTGGAGACCGAAGTGGAGCGGATAGGGCTTATCGACCAGCTGCTTGAGGCATTGCCCGACAACTATATGCTCCACAACAACCTGGGTGTGATTTACCTGCATAAGGGCGACACAGACAAAGCCTACAAGGAGATGGAGAAGGCACTGGCGCTGAACCCGGAATCCAAAGAAGTGGCGTCGAACCTTTGCCTGCTGTCCATCCAAGAGAACAAAATGACGTCGGTGCGCAACTTGCTCAGCCGTGCGGAAGGGTCTCCAACCTATAATGAGGTGCTGGGCAACGTGATGATCATCGACGGCCGTTACAGCTATGCCACGGGCCTGCTGTCGGAGAACACCACCAACAGCAGCCTGCTTGCCCATATCCTCAATCAGGAATATGGAAAGGCTGGCAGCCTGCTGAATGCGAAACCTGACAAGGATGGCATGACCTACTATCTGCAGTCGCTCTTGGGGTTGAGAAGCGGAAATGATGCGCTGCTGGAGAGCGGTCTGAAGACATTGCGCCGTGTGGCTCCACGCCTCTACATGCGCGCCCGTCAGAGCAGTGATTTCTCCGCATGCATGGAGATGTTTAAATCCATTGAGCAGTGACAAGGGCATTCCGACATATTTGCATGGCATTGGCTTGCCTGGCTTTTCTCACGGCCTGCGGTCCGAGGGGGAAGCAGTTCAAGATAGAGGGCAAGTTCAAGGATATTCAGCCTGGTGAGGTGTACATCTATAACCAGGCTGACGCCAACGCGCGTTTCGACACCTTGAAGGTGAAGGACGGCACTTTCGTCTATAGCGGTGAGGCTACTGAACCTACACCCTACATCCTGGTGTTTCAGAATGCGCTTGAGCACGTCATCTTTGTTGATGCTGGAAAAACGCTGGACTACAGTGTGAGCGCCAGCGACATGAAGAATTATGTGGTGAACGGCAGCGATGAGAACAAACTGCTGAATGAGTTCCGTGAGGAAACGAAGAAGATGACTGCCGTGAAGACCAAGGCCGTGGCGAGGAAATTCATTGAGAACCACCCATCCTCATACGTGTCGCTCTACATGCTCGACCGCTATTTCGTGCAGGACGAGACCATCTCCAAGGATGAGCTTGCGCAGTTGGTGAAATTGCTGCGTAAGAATTTTCCGAACAACATCTTCCTGATCAACCTGGAAACGAACCTCAAAGCCTTCGGACGCAATGATATAGGCCAGACACTTCCATCCTTGTCGATGAAAACCACCCGTGGCAACACCTTCAGCACCGCCACGCTTTCCAAGCCTTTCGTGCTGGTGGGCTTCTGGGCCACATGGATTGATGAGCAGTGGGACTTCCTTTCTGCCTACCGCAGTTTCTCTAAAGACTACAACAGCCAATTGGAACTGGTGGCTGTGTCGCTCGACAACGAGATGTACCGTTGGGAGGAGGCGGTGCGCAACGACAGTCTCATCATTGAGCACGTGTGCGACGGCAACGCCTGGAACACCGATGCCGTGAAAAAACTGGGCGTGAGCGACCTGCCGTTCTATGTGCTGGCCGACAAGAAAGGGAAGATTGTGGCCCGGGGCAACACTGTGGATGATATGAAGAAGGACGTGGAGGCGAACGTGAAGAAAAACAAGAAAGCCGAAAAGGATGAGAGTGATGAGGATGAGAGTGAGGCCGATGAGGCATGACACTTCTGGCTTTTGCCCTGTATTTCTCAAAAGTGGCAAAAACTCCACGTGAATTGAATGTTAAACCTGTTTTTTGAAAAACCATATATAGAACACCATGCTTTCAAAGTTGTTTACTGCGACCATGCAGGGGCTGAATGCCATTCCGGTGACGATGGAGGTGAACTGCTCCGACAGCACCATGCCGCATTTCATCATTGTGGGTCTGCCCGACAATGCTGTGAAGGAGAGCCAGGAACGGGTGCTTTCCGCATTGAATGTCAATGGCTACAACGTGCCTGTGAAGAAGACGGTGGTGAACCTTGCACCAGCCGATGTGCGGAAGGAAGGCTCTGGCTTTGACCTTCCCATGGCCATTGGCTTGATGATGGCATTGGAAAAACTGGATTTTGAGAATCCCGAGCAATATATGTTCATCGGTGAGTTGGGGCTTGACGGCACGATTCTGCCGGTGAAAGGCGCACTGCCCATTTCCATCAAGGCCCGCTCGATGGGGTTGAAGGCGCTGTTTGTGCCTGTGGAGAATGCGCGTGAGGCGGCTGTGGTCGATCGCTTGGAAGTGTATGGTGTCCACCACATCTGTGAGGTGATTGACATCCTGAACGGTGTGAAAGAAGCCAAGCCGACGGTGGTAAACACGCGTGAGGAGTTTTATGAGGAGCAGTTGAAGTTCGACTATGACTTTTCGGAGGTGAAAGGTCAGGAGAATGTGAAACGTGCCTTTGAGGTGGCCGCAGCCGGTGGGCATAACATCATCCTGGTGGGAAGTCCGGGATGTGGAAAGTCCATGATGGCGAAGCGTCTTCCGTCCATCCTGCCTCCCCTCTCTCTGGGTGAAAGTCTGGAAACCACCCAGATTCACAGTGTGGCAGGCAAGCTGAAGAAGGACACGTCGCTCATCAGCCAGCGTCCTTTCCGTGCGCCACACCACACCATCTCCGATGTGGCGCTGGTGGGAGGCGGAACCACCTTCATGCCTGGTGAAATATGTCTGGCGCATAATGGCGTGCTTTTCCTCGACGAGCTTCCCGAGTTTTCGCGCACAGTGCTGGAAACGTTGCGTCAGCCGCTTGAAGACCGTGTGATTACGGTGTCGCGTGCGAAATACACGTTCACCCTTCCTTGCTCGTTCATGATGGTGGCATCCATGAACCCTTGTCCATGCGGCTATCACCATCATCCCACCCATGCCTGTGTGTGCACACCGGCTCAGATCACGCGCTACATGAACAAGATATCCGGTCCGCTGATGGACCGCATCGATATTCAGGTGGAGGTGGAGAATGTGCCGTTCGAGGATATCGCCAAGGCACCGAAGGGTGAGCCGAGCGAGAGCATACGTGAGCGTGTGGTGCGGGCACGCAAGATTCAGGAGGAGCGCTTCAAAAGTCACAAAGGCATTCACTGCAACGCGCAGATGACCACCTCGCTTCTTCAGCAATATGCCGTGCTCGACGATGCGAGTATGGAGCAGCTCCGCACGGCCATGCGCCGGTTGAACCTTTCTGCCCGTGCATACGACCGAATCCTGAAGGTGAGCCGCACGATTGCCGACCTGGAGGGAGCAGAACACATCCAGCGCCAGCATGTGGCAGAAGCCATCGGCTACCGAAACCTCGACCGCGACAATTGGTTTGAGTGAGAAGCGGGGATATGACTATAAAGATATATGAAAAGAGGAACAAATGGCTGTCACAGGTAAAGGAATATGAGTGAAGGTAAAAAACGTCTTGTTCAGTTTGAATTTCTGCGTGTGGCTGCAATGCTCGGCATATTGATGAACCATGTATTTAACTATGGCCTGCATATCTATGACGATTTCACGCTGGATGTATCATCTTCTGGCAATTTCTTACTGTGGAGTGTGTTGCAAATCATGAAGCTGATTGCCCTTCCAAGCGCGAATTGCTACATCCTCATAACTGGGTTCTTTATGGTGAATAACGCCAAATGGCGACTGAAAGGAATTTGGAAAGTTTGGAGCACTACATGGTTCTATGCTGTGTCCATTTATCTTCTCGCGGCAGCAATCGGTCTTTGTCCTTTCCATTGGGGCGAACTGCTGAATCATGCCACGCCACTTTACCATAACAATTATTGGTTCGTCACTTCCTACATTGCATTGATGCTTTTGGCACCATTGCTGTCGTGGGGACTCCAACGGCTTTCCCAACGTCAATACCTGCTGACATTGGCATTGGGATTCATCGTGTGTTTCCAATTCCTTTTAGGACGGTATGTCATGGACGGACAGCAGATTCTGCTTTTTGTATATCTGTTTATGATAGGAGGATACATCCGTAGATATCATGAAGGCTCCCAAAAACGGATGGCATGGATCGTTGTCATCTCGGTGCTCATACTCATGCTGATGTACGGTGTTGCCATCTTTAAAAACATGAACATGGAAGGACATGATTACTATATTTACGCAATGGAATACCACGGATTGGTGCTTCCTTTATCGGTGGCCATATTCCTTTTATTCAAAAACCTGACTATCAAGAGTATGGTTCTAAGAAAGGTGATTTACGCCCTGGCACCGCTTTGTTTCTCGGTCTATATCATACACACGCAATCTGTTGTGGATGAATACTTGTGGAAATATGCATCTGGGATGTTTGCAAATAATCCCTCATTTATGATCCCATTGCTGGCTCTCCTGTTATGTATATCTGTTTTCTTCATCTGCTGTGCCATAGATTACCTCCGTGTTAGGATTGCCGGAATGCTGAAAAAGACACTTTAGTAA
>OMUD01000260.1 GCA_900314125.1 uncultured Prevotellaceae bacterium
AAGTTGCTTCAGTTTTTTCATATTTTGGAGTTATTTTTTTAATCGTTACTTACTTGATGCCCATCGAAGCTGCATGCTTCAGGTAAGTTTGCATGTCTTTGTCGCCTCGGCCGCTGACGGTCAGCACCACGATGTCGTCGGGACGGAAGCGCATTTTCGGAAGGGCTCCGAGCGCATGGGCGGATTCCAGTGCGGGAATGATGCCTTCGGTGCGGGTCAGTTCCATGGCGGCTGCCAGGGCTTCGTCGTCGTTCACTGCCAGCACCTGGGCGCGTCCGCTCGCATAAAGGTGGCAGTGGATCGGACCGGTGCCTGGATAGTCAAGACCGGCACTGATGCTGTAAGGCTCCACAATCTGACCGTCGTCGGTCTGCATCAGCTTGATACGGGAACCGTGCAGGATGCCGTCGGTGCCGATCTCCATCGAGGCAGCGGTATGTGGGGTGTCGATGCCCATGCCACCGGCTTCTGCCAGCACAATCTTCACACGCTCATCGTCAAGGTAGTGGTAGATGGTGCCTGCGGCATTCGAACCGCCGCCCACGCAGGCGATGAGGCAGTCGGGGTAGTCGCGGCCCACATGGGCTTCCAGCTGCCATTTGATTTCCTCCGAAATCACACTCTGCAACCGTGCCACCATGTCGGGGTAGGGGTGCGGACCTACTGTGGAACCGATGATGTAAAAGGTGTCGGAAGGATGGCAACACCAGTCGCGGATAGCTTCGTTGGTCGCGTCTTTCAAGGTCTTGTTGCCGGAGTGAACCGGGCGGACCTCAGCTCCCAGCATCTTCATCCGTTCCACGTTCGGACGTTGGCGCTCCACGTCGGTGGCGCCCATATACACCGTGCAGGGCATGTCCATCAGCGCACAGGCGGTGGCGGTGGCCACACCGTGCTGACCGGCCCCGGTCTCGGCGATGATGCGGGTCTTGCCCATCTTCTTCGCAATCAGGATCTGGCCTAGCGAGTTGTTGATTTTGTGAGCGCCGGTGTGGTTCAGGTCCTCGCGTTTCAGATACAGCTGGCAGCCGTAGCGCTCACTCATCCTGCGGGCATAATAAAGCGGGGAGGGGCGGCCCACGTAGTCGCGGAGAAGCAGGTGGAATTCCTGCTTGAATTCTTCACTCTCTATAATCGGAAGATAGGCTTCCTTCAAATTCTCCACGGTCTTGTAAAGAATTTCCGGCACGTACGAGCCGCCGTATTCCCCGTAGTAGCCGTCTTGGTCTGGTTGATAGTTCATGTAATGATGATTTTATGTTTTTTTTATAATTCTTCTCGAGCCTGTCGTTTTTGATAATTCTTCCCTTTTGGATTTGTGTTCCCCGAATGGGGCTGCAAAAGAAAAGGAGCCTGTCGTAAGTTCGACAGGCTCCGCTCTATGTCTGCTATGACTGCAAATTCTGAGACAGCACCATTTGGCTTACGACGTTTTCGGTCTTAAGCTCTGCCACCACCAAAATTTGTTTGTTGTCATCATGTTCGTTCTAATTTTTCTGCAAATTAACGGCTTTTATTTCAATCAGCCAAGAAAATCTTTAAATAATTTACAGTCTGATATAAAAAATCCTTAATTTTTGTACCTTTTGTAAGATAAAGTGTCTTTTTGTGTAAGGACACAATCTGTGAATGTGTCCCCATCAGCACTCTGGGATCAATAGGCACGGGCGATCAGCACACGGAATTTGGCTTCCTTGCCGCTCACCATGTCCACGCCTGGCTTCTGCTCCACACCGAATGGCACGCAGCGGATTGTGGCTTGGGTCTCTTCTTTGATTTTGGCCTCGGTCTCGGCGGTGCCGTCCCAAGGGCAGAGGAAGAAGCCGCCGTCCTTGATCTTCTGCTTGAACTCCTCGTAGTCCTCACATTCATAAATGTGGCTGTCGCGGAAATCTACGGCTTTCTTGAAGATGTTTGCCTGGATGTCGTCGAGCAGCTGCTTCACGTACTGCTCGATGCCTTCTATCTGAACGGTCTCCTTCTCCAAGGTGTCGCGGCGCATCACCTCGATGGTGCCGTTTTCCAAGTCGCGCGCACCAAGCACAAGGCGTACAGGAATGCCCTTCAGCTCGTAGTCGGCGAATTTGAAACCAGGACGTTTGTTCTCGGAGTTGTCGTATTTCACACTGATACCCAGCTGCTTCAGACCTTCTGTGATTTCGGCTGCCTTGCTGTTCAGGGCGGCCAGCTGCTCGTCGGTTTTCCAAATCGGAACAATCACCACCTGGATTGGGGCGAGGGCAGGAGGAAGCACAAGGCCGTTGTCGTCGGAGTGGGTCATGATCAACGCGCCCATCAATCGGGTGCTCACACCCCACGAAGTGGCCCAGGCATATTCTGGCTGGTTCTCTTTGTTGAGGAACGTCACGTCGAACGCCTTGCCGAAGTTCTGGCCCAGGAAGTGGGACGTGCCGCTCTGAAGGGCTTTGCCGTCCTGCATCATGGCCTCTATCGTGTAGGTGTCGAGGGCACCGGCGAAACGCTCGGTCTCACTCTTCACACCCTGAACCACTGGAACTGCCATGTATTTCTCGGCAAACTCTGCATAAATCTTCAGCATCAGCTTAGCACGCTCCTCTGCCTCTTCTTTCGTGGCATGGGCGGTGTGGCCTTCCTGCCAGAGAAACTCTGCTGTGCGCAGGAACAGGCGGGTGCGCATCTCCCAGCGCATCACGTTGCACCACTGGTTGCACAGGATTGGAAGGTCGCGGTAGGATTTGATCCAGTTCTTATAGGTGTTCCAGATAATTGTCTCTGAGGTTGGGCGGATAATCAGCTCTTCTTCCAGCTTCGCGTTCGGGTCAACCACCACGCCGTCGCCTGCGTCGTTGGTTTTCAGGCGGTAATGGGTCACCACCGCGCATTCTTTAGCAAAACCTTCCACGTGCTCTGCTTCGCGCGAGAGGAACGATTTTGGAATCAGCAATGGGAAATAGGCGTTCTGAACGCCGGTCTCCTTGAACATGCCGTCCAGGATGTGTTGCATCTTTTCCCAAATCGCATAGCCGTAAGGCTTGATCACCATGCAGCCGCGCACGTCCGACTGCTCTGCCAAGTCGGCTTTCACCACCAATTGATTATACCACTCAGAATAATTCACGCTGCGTTTCGTCAGCTCTTTCAGTTCTTTTGCCATTGTGTCGTTTTTATTTTTTATGCAAATTTAGGGAAAATAATCGAATCTCTTGAAATTTATTTACGCTTTATTGCTTATTTCTATTTTTTTTCGTTACATTTGCATTTAATTAGTCATGATTATAATTAAATCCTATTTATTAACTTTTTAAACGTTTTCTATTATGAGATTTATGAAATTAGGTGTTTTTGCACTCGCTGCAATCATGCTTTTCTCCGCTTGCGACCCTTCAAACAAGACTAAGGGTGGTGTCATCGGTGGTACTGCTGGTGCTGCTTTGGGCGGACTCGTGGGTAACCTCATCGCTGGAAAAGGCGATAACAAAACTTCAAGAACGCTCTTCGGTGCTGCTATCGGTGGTGCTGTGGGTACGGCTGCTGGTGTGCTCATCGGCAACAAGATGGACAAGGCCAAGGCTGCGGCAGCTGCTGTCAACAATGCTGAGGTGGAGACTATCACTGACGCCAACGGTCTTGAGGGCGTGAAGGTTACTTTCGACTCGGGTATCCTCTTCGCCACTGGTAAGTCTGACCTCTCTCAGACTGCTAAGAACTCCCTCGACCAGTTCGTTGCCAACGTGCTCATCCCTTATTCCGACACGGATGTCGCTATCCAGGGACACACCGACAACCAGGGATTCAAGGGTGTGAAAGATCCAAGCGTGAACGCACAGAAGAACCGCGACCTCTCGCTCCAGCGCGCATCTGCCGTTTCTTCTTACCTTTTGGGTAAGGGCATTGGCTCACAGCGTATCACTAAGGTGGAAGGCCTCGGACAGGACATGCCGGTGGCTGACAACTCCACGAAGGCTGGACAGCAGCAGAACCGTCGCGTGGAAGTGTATCTCTATGCTTCCAAGGCTATGATTGATGCTGCCAACGCAGGAACGCTTCAGTAATACATCCGATGATGTTTGAATAACAAAAGCC
>OMUD01000045.1 GCA_900314125.1 uncultured Prevotellaceae bacterium
TGGAGCAACCAGGGGCATGCCAACCTCATCATGGACAACCTCATCGCTGAGGGTCAGATCAAGCCGTTCATCATCGTGATGACCTACGGAATGACCAACGAGGTGAGATGGGGACGTATGGGTGAGTTCGACTGGACTGCTTTCCAGAAGGTGCTGATGGACGAGCTGGTACCGTATGTCGATGCCAACTTCCGCACCATCGCCAAACGCGAAAGCCGTGCCATGGCGGGTCTTTCGATGGGCGGCATGGAAACCCACATGGCCACCCTCGCACGTCCGCAGGTGTTCGGCTACTGGGGGCTCTTCAGCGGTGGCATCTATGAGCCGAAAGAACTGGAAGGCAAGGAAACTCCAAAACTTATGTTCATCACCTGTGGCTCGAAAGAAGGACCAGACCGCGTGCGTGAGGCTGCTGAGAAGCTGAAAGCCGCAGGATTCAACGCCGAATCCTACATCTCTGAGGGCACAGCCCACGAGTTCCTGACTTGGCGCCGCAGCTTGAAGGAGTTTGCATTGAAACTGTTCAAATAATGTGTGGGCGATTGTGGGATGTTCTGATAATCAACGATTGCAGACATACATAAAGTAAGTCCCTACAATTATATGTATAGAATCCCTATTTTAAAACTTCATTTATGAAGCGAATAGCAATCTTGATATTATGTGTCCTGGGCTTTGGCGGTTCCGTCGTAGCCCAGGACCGTCTTTGGTATGACCATCCTGCCACCTGCTGGCTGGAGGCATTGCCGCTTGGCAACTCGCGTATGGGTGCCATGGTGTTCGGTGGAACGGGAGTGGAGCAGATTCAGCTCAATGAGGAAACCTTCTGGAGCGGTGGGCCACATAACAACAACAGCACGACGTCGCTCCAGCATCTGGACGAAGTGCGCTCGCTGATTTTCGATGGTAAGGAGAAAGCGGCGGAGGACATCATCAACCGCGAGTTTATCAAGGGTCCTCATGGCATGCGGTTCCTCACCGTGGGCAGCCTGATGCTCGACT
Organism: uncultured Prevotellaceae bacterium; assembly: GCA_900314125.1. Classification (GTDB taxonomy): domain Bacteria; phylum Bacteroidota; class Bacteroidia; order Bacteroidales; family Bacteroidaceae; genus UBA3839. The sequence goes on from OMUD01000045.1 coordinate 1,003, forward strand.
TCGGTCATACGGATGTGAGTGGCTACAACCGTGAGCTTGACCTCAATACTGCCCTGAGCACCACGTCCTACAGATCCGGTGGTGTGGGGTATGTGCGCCGTGCGTTGGCTTCGCTGCCCGATGGTATCGTGGCCATCCATGTGAAAGCCGACCGGAAGAAAGCGCTCAATTTCACCATCTCGCACCAGTGTCAGTTCCCGTTGGAGGTGAAAGCAGACGGAAATTCGCTCACCGCCATCATTCAAGGGGTTGACCAAGAAGGAATTAAGGCGGCTTTGACGGCACAGTGCCGCACCGACGTGAAAACCGATGGAACCGTGCGCGCTGAATCCGACAAACTGATGGTGGAGAACGCTACGGAGGCCACGCTTTATGTGTGTGCCGCCACCAACTTCGTCAACTACCACGACGTGAGCGGCGACCCAGCTGCAAAAAACGCGTCTTTGCTCGCGGCTGCGGAAAAATACAATTTTGAAACCCTTCTGAAACGGAATCTGAAAGCCTACAAGGCACAATACGACCGCGTGAGGCTGAACCTGCCGAGCGGAGCGAATGCCTCACTGCCTACCGACCGCCGACTCGACCGATTTTATGGCAGCGACGACATGGGTATGGTGGCGCTGCTGTTCAACTACGGACGTTACCTGCTCATCGCATCATCACAGCCAGGGGGACAGCCAGCCAACCTGCAGGGTGTGTGGAACGACAAACGCAATGCCCCATGGGATTCCAAATACACCATCAACATCAATGCGGAGATGAACTACTGGCCGGCCGAGGTGTGCAATCTTTCGGAGACCGCTGAGCCGCTGTTCAAGATGGTGAAGGACCTGAGTGAGACTGGTGCGGAGACCGCCCGCGTGATGTATGGCTGCGGTGGTTGGGTGGCGCACCACAACACCGACCTCTGGCGCATCGCCGGACCTATTGACGGAGCTGCTTGGGGAATGTTTCCTAATGGAGGGGCATGGCTCTGCACACACATCTGGGAACATTACCAATTCACCCTCGACCAGGATTTCCTGCGTGAATACTATCCGGTGCTGAAAGGTGCCGCTGACTTCTATCTCGACTACATGGTGGAGCGAGATGGCGAGCTGCTCGTGGTGCCGAGCGTGTCGCCGGAACACGGTGGAGTGGGGAAGCAATCCACGGTTTGTGCCTCATGCACGATGGACAACCAGATTGCACGCGACATCCTCTCGCAGACAAAAGCCGCCGCTGCAGTGTTGGGTGTGGATGAAGCCTATCAGCAGCGTCTGCAAGACGCCATCGACAAGCTCCCGAAGATGAAAGTGGGACAGTATGGACAGTTGCAGGAGTGGCGTGAGGACATCGACGACCCGAAGGACCAGCACCGCCATATCTCCCATCTTTACGGCCTGCATCCGTCGAACCAGATTTCTCCTTATACGACTCCTGACTTGTGGAAAGCCGCCGGTGTGACTCTCCAGCAGCGTGGTGACCAGGCCACGGGATGGAGCCTCGGATGGAAGACCAACTTCTGGGCGCGTATGCTCGACGGCGACCATGCCTTCCGCATCATCTCCAACATGCTGCGCCTCCTTCCGAACGAGGGCAGGGAGCGTGAATATCCGAACGGACGTACCTTCCCGAACCTTTTCGATGCACATCCGCCGTTTCAGATCGACGGCAATTTCGGTGTGACGGCAGGAATCGCGGAGATGCTGCTCCAAAGTCAGGACGGCACACTCCATCTGCTGCCTGCACTCCCATCCGCATGGCCGGAGGGCAGTGTGAGCGGACTGTGCGGCCGTGGTGGCTATGAGGTGGACATCACATGGAAAGGTGGCCGTCTTCAGACGGCATCAATCCGCTGCCGTGCCGACGGCACGTTGCGCCTGCGCTGCAAGGATGCACTGCAAGCCAAAGGACTGCAGCCAGCTGGCAACCACGATGGTGTCTTTGAATATGAAATAAAGGTGAAAAAAGGTCAGACAGTGAAAATAAAATAAATAATTTTTGTTTCACATGTCAGAAAATTTCCAAGTTCCGCAGAAACGACGCATCTTGCGTCGTGGCAAAAGGATTGGGGATTAAACCTTAAACGTTAGTGTTTTCGGACATTTATAAAAAGTTCCTTTCATCCATGGGGTGAGAGGAACTTTTTTTGTTTTGACGCAATGGCGCATAAATAAAGGGATTTGAACAAGTTTTTTGCTGGTTACATTCAATTTGTAACCTATTGATAAGTTCATGTAACAAGCCAAAAACACACCATTTAAAATAAATATGTAATTTTGCTACAGAAATTTTGATAATTGTTTAACATTTTTAATTAACCAACTAATTTTCTTTAATTAACCAACTAATTTTCGCTTATGAAAAAGTTTAACTTTCTTATTGCGCTGGGTTTGATGGCCACTGCTTCCATGCAGGCACAGACCACAGTGGCTCGCCTCGGATTCGAAGTAGGCGATGAGAAGTACACAACAGAGGGTGCTCTCACCCCTGGCGGAACTTTTGGCGACTGGGTGAACGTGAAAGCAGAAGACTATTGGGAAGAGCCTTCAACTGATGACCCTAAGTCGGGAGAGTACTGCCTCGTGGCAAAGAACGGTTCAACCGCAGGACAGACTTGGGACCGTGGTTTCAAAATCGGTAACCTCACCATCAAGGAGAACACTCCTTATCGTGTGAGCTTCTGGATCAAGGCTGACCCTGACTTTATTGATGATAACGGTGTGGAAAAGAGCAGCTGTCTCACTTCCTGGCTTTCTCAGGGTATTGAGAACTACGAGAAGAGCTTCTGTACTCCAACCAACGCCAACTACGGCGTGCAGATGACCAGTGGACTGACTGGCGACTGGCAGCACATCTCTTTCGTTTCTTATTATACGAATGCAGACGTTCTGAACAATGTGATTAAAGACCAGAGCTGGGTGGGTAATGCAGTGTATCCTGAGGCTTTCGGTGGTGACGGCGTTGAGACTTACGCTCAGCACTTCAAAGGCCAGCTGCCTTCTGTTTTCCATGTGATCATCAACATGTACAGCCCTGTGAATTATTCACTCGACGACATCGTGGTGGAGGAAGGCGTGACTTTCAATGAGGCTACCTTCATGGAAGACGTGATTAAGCTCGACTTTGGTTATCCTACCAACATCGCAGCTTTGGCTAAGGCCAACAACAACTCTTTCTCGCTCGACCCATCTTGCGTGAGCGTTACTGCTGACGGAAGCGCAGTGCCTGTGGAGTTCGTGGAAGGAAAGAGCGATGGTTTCCTCTACATCTTCTTGAAGGAGACAACTCTTGATCCTACAGCTGAGGTGAGAGTAAGCTTCACTCCTGCTGCTGACTGCCCAATCGTATATAACACCGACCGCCGTCCAAGCGCAGACACTGAGGGCGAGATGCCGGTGCTCGGTTTCAGCAATGAGTTGGCTTACCCTGTTAACAACATCGATGCTATTCCTTCTTCTTGGTCGCCAGCAAAACTGCTCAGCACCGACCCAGAGAACGACGCCTTCGAGATTGAAGCTGCTTCTCTGAGCAAGGTGACTTTCCAGTTCGACATGGAGGTGAGCCTCGACTATGCTTCAGCCACTATCGAAAAGAATGGTTTCACCACTCCAATTCCAGTTTCTTCTCTCTCCCTGAGTGAGGACAAGACCGCAGTTTATGTGAGCACAGCTGGTCTGAATCTCACCGATGGTGACTATACAATTGAGCTTGCAGGAGTTGAGAACGTGATGGGTGTACCTTGCGAAGGCTCTCAGAAGGTATCCTTCTCTGTGGGTGAGGACAAGACTGGTGGAACATCAGAGTCTGTCTATAGCACCAACGAAACTTTCGCAGCTACAGCTAACGGTACGTTCCCTGTAGGTTGGGTGGCCAACGACAACGGAACCATCCACCAGTACGGTTTGACTGAAGGTGGTGAAATCTGGAACTACAACTGGGGTGGAAACTTAGGTGGTGGCGGTTGCCGTGCCATGACTGGCTATAGTGGTGACCTCAACGGTGCTGCCATCTACTGGCGTTGTTTTAATGGAGACCAGCTTGGTACCCTCACTTTCGGTGAGCAGGTGAAAGACTTCCAGCTTGCCGACGGCTCAATTGACCCGGCTATGGATCCTGCTATCGCATTGAAACTTGAAGCTACCAAGTATCAGATCACCATCCGCATGTGTGCATGGAAGAACCTCAACGGCAACACAGACGCTGTAAGTGAGGACAACGCACCTAAATATACCTTCACGCTTGAAGATCTTGAGGGCAACGTATATGCTCAGTTCGTTGACGTGCCTGCAATGCCGAACGTGAACGGTGCGCAGAATATGGCTGTGAACAATGTGACCAAGTCGGTTACTGACTTCACTGTTGAGAAAGCTGGCTACTATGTGCTGAAATTCTCTTCCACTCAGCCTAGCGCAGAGCTTTTGCTCGGTGGCGTGGACATCATCACCATGCCTTCTAAGGCTGCTTACTACAAGCAGTTGCTGAGTGTGGCCACAGAAGAGGCTAAGAAGGTGCTTGCAACAGCCAACCTCACTGAATACGACGGTGAGACCAAGACCACTTTGATAAATGACATCGACAAGGCTGAGAATGGACACTTCACTTCTCCTACAGAGGTGAACGACATGATCGCCAAGCTCAAGGCTGACAGCGAGAAGATGACTGCACGTGTGAACAACATCGACAACTTCTCTATCGCTATCATAGAGGCAAGCTCTGCTTACGAAGGACTCGAGGGCAAATATAAGAATGCTGAAATCGCCACTACAGCCAAGGCAATGATTGACAAGTATGGCTCAACCAACCCATCTGACCTCTCTGACGATGAATTGGCAGAGGTGACTCCGAAGTTGATGACCGCAGCTTCTCAGCTCGGCAACGTGAACAAGGTGGTTGATATCCTCACTTACGGAATCTACAAGGCTACTCAGGCTGCCATTGCTCTCGGTGCAGACGCGGCTGAAGGCTATGAGGCTGTGGACGACGACCGCGCTCTTGCTGACGCCATCAAGACTAAGGCCACCATCGCCCTCTACAACAAGATTGCAGCCGGTGAGGACCTCACTCCGCTCTTCGCTTCAGTGTTCGACGATGTGGCTACTCCAATTGATGAGGTTCCAGAAGGACAGGAAGACCTCTACGATGAGCAGGGACGTCCTCGCGTGATCTATGGTCTCGACCTCTCCGGATTCATCTACAACCCTCACATGTACACCTTCGGTACCAACTCTGGTGCCAACCTCGAGGACAACTCTATCGTGGGCTGGAACTGCACTCAGCTTGAGGGTGGCGGTCTCCACTTCAGCGGCGACGCAGCCACAGAGGCTATGCCAGTGAGCGACGTGATGATCAACGCATACGGAGCAGGTGGCGCATACCGCTTCTATCAGGAACTGACCGACCTGCCTGTAGGTATCTATGACTTCCACATCGGAACTCGTACCGCAGCCGACAGCCAGGGTCAGCCTTACAACGACTTCAACGACGAGACCGGCATCTACGACAAGTACATGTTCGTTCAGGTCGATGACAACGAGCCTATGATGGTTCCGTTCGCAGTAGGTGGCTGGGGCACTCACACCACCGTGATCAACGGCGTCGAGGTGAAGGAAGGTTCAAAGGTTACCATCGGTGTGGTTGAAGACTATCAGTCTGGCAAGGCTCAGAAGGATGGCAACCCTACAGACTACTGGGATACCAACACATTCTGCGACGACGCACGCGCTTACTTCGTGGCTCCTCTGAAGGACTACGACTACGCTAAGGCTGCTGAAGACCTCGCAAGCGGTGTGGAGACCATCCGTCAGGACAGCTCTAACGCAGCTATCATTGGCATCTACAATGTGAACGGCGCACGCCAGAGCACACTCCGTCCAGGCATCAACATCATCAAGCGTGCTGACGGAAAAGTGAACAAGGTGCTCGTGAAATAATCAACCCAACATACCATTCAGTAAATAGTGGACCGCAAGGTCCACTATTTTTTTGTTTTGTTTGCTCAGTATCGGATTTTTTGTTAAATTTGTAGGTTAAAGAAGCCCCGATAATTGGGTCGAGAAGGATTAGATGAGTAAACTAAATCTATAACTAACTACAATGAGACGCTTACTACTTGCTATATTCACACTTTTATTGTCGTTTGGTAATGCAGTTGAGTTGAATGCTCAGAATGTGTCGGTCTATACATCCCGACAGGGACTTTCCAACTCCCGCATCGCCAACATCTACGAAGATTCCCGCAACAATATCTGGATCACCACACAGAGTGGTGTGAACCGCTTCGACGGCGTGAAGATGAATGTGTATCGTCATAAGCCCGACGATCCTACGTCCATCTCCCATGATGAATCTACCTGTGTGATGGAATATGACCACGACCATGTGTTGGTGGGGACAGGATATGGAGCGAACCTCTATGACTACAACACCGACAAGTTCGAACGGATTCCGTTTGTCGCAGTAGGAGGTGACACCGTGAGCGGTCGTGTGGTCAGTGTGAATCGTGTGCTGGAAGACCGTGTGTTTGTCTGTTTCGCTGGTTTTGGAATGGCAGAGTTGAAGAAGGAGAATGACAAGCTGGTGTTGCGTGGAACTTTTGACTTGAATACTGATTCACAGCCACCTATACAGCTGCTGGAGGACAAGAGTAAACGTCTCTGGATTGCCAATGCCCGCCGGCGTCTCTACCGACAGAAAGGGAAGATTTTTAAAGCTTATCCAGAAATTGAGAATTTCCGAAAGATGTGCCTCGGAGAGACGGGACGCCTTTATGTGGCGACCATCGACCACGGCATCTACCGATATAATGAGAAGTCCGACCACTTTGATCAGGTGGCATCGGCCGAGGAGCTTGGCGGCGATGTCTATGGTTTCAACCCATGGACGGAAAACCGCCTGTTTGTTTGTACCGACGGAGCTGGATTGAAAATTTATGATGAGCTCAGCGGAAACGTGTCGTTGAGCACCATCAAGACCACTGACCTGAACATGGCGACCAGCAACGTGAAGGATGCGGTGAGCGACTCCTACAACAATGTGTGGGTGGGCATCTACTGGAAAGGGGTGATGATGAAACCCGTGAACCAGTCCGTGTTTGAGTATATTGGTCCACATTCCATCACTAAGAACAGCATCGGCGCCAACTCTGTGTTCGCCATGGCTGCTGCTCCAGAGAGTGATGGTTTGTGGGTAGCTTCCGACAACGACGGCCTGTATCTTATCTCAGACGATGGGCAGAATTCCCGCCATTGGAGCCGTGAGCAGAATGGCGGCATGCCGAGAGGCTTTACATCCGTGATTGAGACCGGCAACAACGAGGTGCTGCTCGGCACGTGGTCGGAAGGTTTGTGGCGGATGCGTGGCGGATCGTTCTCAAAAGTTTCTTCTGATATCAACCAGATATTCGAGATGTGCCCAGCCAAAGAGAAAGGCTGCTACTGGATTGCCACGATGGGTTCGGGGTTCTACTATTATGATACCGCAACAGGTGAGTCGGTGAATTACAGACCGGATGGCAGCAAAGGGGAAGAAGGGACTAAAATTATCGGCAACCCATACGTCTATACCTTGACGTTGGTGGACCGTCATCTTTACCTCGGAACGGCCGACGGATTGGTGGTGTGCGAGGTGGATCATGACGGTCAAATCACCAAAGCCAGCAAGAAAAGCATGAAGGACATCGCCATCCGCCACCTGACCGTGGGTGGCGGTTATGTGTGGGTGGCAACGAACAGCGGCTTGGTGAGGATTTCTCCGAAAACCGATGAGATGAAGACCTACACGATGGCAGATGGGCTGCCAATCAACTCCATTGTGTCGCTCATCTGCGATGGTGACCATTTATGGATTGGCACCGATTATGGCTTGTCGAGCATGGACATGAAATCCGAAACCTTCACCAACTTCTTCTTTGCCGATGGCATTCAGGACAACGAGTTCAGCCGCGGTGCCGTGCTTGCCTACGATGGAAAGTTCTATTTCGGCGGAATCGGCGGCATCACTTACTTCGATTCCAGGCGGATGGCGGCATGGCAAAAAACGGGACACGACCTGCACCTGAAACTGGTGGATGTGTATGTGGGAGGCAGGACCATCCACAAAGGTCAGAAATCGGGGCAGTACATGATGCTGGAGGGTGTGCTCGACGACTGCGGACGTATCGACTTGAACCACCGCGACAATCATTTCACCTTGGAGCTGTGCGTGCCGGAACTCAGCGGTCAGAACATTCTCTATCAATACAGTGTGAACGGAGGAAAATGGATGGAGCAGGGGGGCGGCAACAACCGACTCGTGTTCGACAACCTGGATCCGGGTACCTATAAAATCAGAGTACGGGCATTGGCTATGGGTACCACAAGTGAGGAACGGGAGTTCGTGGCGGTGATTCATCCGGCATGGTATGCATCCACTGGAGCCAAACTTCTTTATTTGTTGCTCTTCGCAGGACTCTGCTGGCTCATCTACTCCTACATCATGCGTCGAGTGGAGGCACACCGGATTCTGCGCCACCACCGCCAGCAGGAGGAGCTCAACGAAGCGCGCATCCAGTTCTTCATGAACATCAGCCATGAGATCCGCACCCCTATGACCCTCATCATGTCGCCGCTCAACAAG
>OMUD01000071.1 GCA_900314125.1 uncultured Prevotellaceae bacterium
TTTTAGTGGAGTTTGAATTTAATATCCTTGCATTATGAAGATTTATAAATATCCGAAAAAGGACGAATGGAAGTCTATCATCACCCGTCCACAGAAAAATCAGGAGCAGCTTTTCGCACTGGTCGGTCAGGTACTTGAGCAAATCAAGGACAAGGGCGATGAGGCAGTGAGGGAGTACGAGCTGAAATTCGATAAGGTGAGCCTCGACCAACTGGCTGTAAGTCCGGCCGAGATGGAGGAGGCGGAGAACCTGCTCGATGATGAATTGAAAAAGGCCATCGTCAATGCGCATCACAATATTGAGGTTTTCCATGAGGCTCAACGTTTTCAGGGAAAGAAAGTGCAGACGATGGATGGGGTGGTGTGCTGGCAGAAGGCATCGCCAATCCAAAAGGTGGGACTCTATATCCCCGGGGGAACGGCACCGCTGTTCTCAACCGTTCTCATGCTCGCCACTCCAGCTAAGATCGCAGGATGTGAGGAAATTGTACTCTGCTCACCACCCGACAAGCAAGGAAAAATCCACCCAGCCATACTCTATGCCGCTAAGGTGGCAGGAGTGAGCAGCATCTTCAAGATTGGAGGGGTGCAGGCTGTCGGGGCTATGGCTTACGGAACACAGTCCGTGCCGAAGGTCTATAAGATTTTCGGACCAGGAAACCAGTTCGTCATGGCCGCGAAGCAGATGGTGGCCATGCATGAGGTGGCCATCGACATGCCGGCAGGACCATCTGAAGTGGCTGTACTTGCCGACCACTCATCCAACCCAGTGTTTGTGGCGGCCGATTTGCTTTCCCAGGCGGAACATGGTATGGACAGTCAAGTCCTACTTGTAGCAACGGACGAGAAGGTCTTGATGGAGGTGAAAGCGGAAACAGAACGTCAATTGAAAGCTCTTCCGAGAATCGAAATGGCTTCTGCTTCGCTGGAAAACAGCAGGTTCGTGCTCGTTAGTGACATTCAGGAGGCGATGCAGATCATCAATGAATACGCTCCAGAACACCTCATCCTTCCTGTTGAGAACTATGAGAAAGTGGCGGAGATGGTGGTCAATGCTGGATCTGTCTTTCTCGGAAAATATTCCTGCGAAAGTGCGGGTGACTATGCGTCAGGCACGAACCACACACTCCCTACCAATGGATATGCGAAAGCCTACAGCGGAGTCTCTCTCGACAGCTTTATCCGAAAAATCACTTTTCAGGAATTGTCGGCTAAAGGTATTCAGTCCATTGCACAGACCGTGGAGGTGATGGCACATAATGAACAGCTGAATGCGCATGAAAATGCCATGGCGCTCAGACGCTTGGAAGTTCAAGACGAAAATGCCTGAAAGAGATGAGAATGCACTATAAATACTAATTCTTAGAAACAAACCTTATGTTACTAGAACTCTTGGTAAGACCAAATATACGGGATCTTAAGCCTTACAGCTCGGCACGCGATGAATATAAAGGGGTGAATGCGGAGGTGTTTCTCGATGCCAACGAGAATCCTTATAACCAACCTTTCAATCGCTATCCAGATCCCCTGCAGCGGGAACTGAAGGACGTCATTTCGCCAATCAAGCAGGTGCCTGCCAGCAACATTTTCCTCGGCAATGGGTCGGATGAGCCTATCGACCTTCTTTTCCGTATCTTTTGCCGGCCGCAAATTGATAATGTGGTGGCTATCGCACCGACTTATGGAATGTATGAGGTCTGTGCAAACATCAACGATGTGGAATATCGAAAGGTGCAGCTCGACCAGAATTACCAGATGTCGGCCGACAAACTGATTGAGCAGTGCGATGCCAACACCAAACTGATTTTCATCTGCTCGCCTAACAACCCTACAGGAAACGCCTTCCCAAGACAGGAGATGGAGAAAGTGCTCAACGCTTTTCAAGGAATTGTGGTCATTGATGAGGCTTACTCTGATTTCTGTGATGCCAGACCGTTCAGGCTCGACCTGAAGAAATACCCGAACCTTGTGGTACTCAACACGTTTTCAAAAGCTTATGGATGTGCAGCTATAAGGCTTGGAATGGCATTTGCATCCGAACAAATCATTGCTTTGTTTAATAAGGTGAAATATCCTTACAATGTGAATGCGCTTACCCAAAATGCAGCCAAAGAGGTACTCGCCGACATGGATATGCTCCACCATAGGGTCGTCATGATCAAAAAGGAAAGGGAATTGCTGATATCAGCAGTCGAAAAACTACCTCTCACGGTGAAGGTTTATCCCACCGACGCCAACTTTTTCCTTGCCAAGATGAAGGATGCTGATGCCATCTATAATGCACTCGTGCAGAAAGGAATCATCGTCCGTAATCGGAGTAAGGTGGAACTTTGTGGGAACTGCCTCAGAATCACAGTCGGAACTAAAGACGAGAATGCTAGGCTGTTGGCGGCGTTGCGCACTTTAAAACTCTGACAAGGGATATTTATTTCTGGATATTGCTTTTTTCTTGACTTTTATGGATATGAAGAAACGTGCTTTATTTATCGACCGCGACGGAACCATTCTCGTTGAGCCTGAGGATGAGCAGATTGATTCTTTTGAGAAGTTTCAGTTTGTGGAGGGGGTAATCCGAAACCTCTATTTCATCCGAACTCATCTCGACTTTGATTTTGTGATGGTCAGTAATCAGGATGGGCTCGGAACCGAAGCCTACCCAGAGAAGGATTTCTGGCCTACGCATAACCTTATGTTGCAGACGCTCAAAGGGGAGGGAATTGAATTCGATGATATCCTCATTGACCGCTCTTTCCCAGAAGACAACCTGCCCACACGAAAACCTGGTACGGCCATGCTCACTAAATATATGGGTGGGGAGTACGATTTAGCCAATTCTTATGTGATAGGCGATAGGGGCACAGATGCCCAATTGGCAAGGAATCTTGGTTGTAAGTCGCTTATTCTCAATGAAAATCTTGATTGGAATAAAATCAGTGAAATCCTTTTTGCAGGTGAGCGGATTGCACAGGTCAGGCGCACGACAAAAGAAACAGATATCGACATCTCTTTGAACCTCGACGGAACGGGAAAGGCCGACATCGACACGGGTATTGGATTCTTCGACCACATGCTTGAGCAAATTGCCAAACATGGAAATATGGATCTCAGAATTCATGTGAAGGGAGACCTCAATGTCGATGAACACCACACTATTGAGGACACCGGAATTGCACTCGGAGAATGCAT
>OMUD01000064.1 GCA_900314125.1 uncultured Prevotellaceae bacterium
ATAATGAACATCCATCCTATCACGGCAAAGAATAAACAATTATGAAGAAACTATTTATAACATTACAATTCGCGCTTGCACTAACTTGCGCTTATGCACAAAAAGTATATACCCTCCAAGATTGGAACATAAAGGATTATGAACCAGGCAAGGAGTTACGTCTGAATGTCAGCGAATACAAGATTGACGACAAGAATCCACTCTTCTATCAAGATATGCAGAAAGAGTGGCGATTGAAGGCGGAGGTGAAATGCGGAACTTTGGGCACGGAACAGGTCTTTGTCTGCAAAGAGGGGAAAGGCAGTTTTCTGATAGGCAAGAATTCGCTAACAGGCGACATTTCCCTCGGTTTTGACAATACGGCTCAACGTTTCTTCGTGGAAGTTATTGACAAGAATGAGCAAGGCCATCGTCTCTGGGCTGGTAATAAGGTGGTCAAGGACCGCTGGTACACACTGGAAGCTAAGGCTACATACGATACGAAGAAAAAGCAATCGGTACTTTCGCTGAACGTTGACGGACAAACAGAAACACTCACTTATCCTGGGAAGGCATTGCGGCATAATGCCTCAAATTGGGTTGTGGGCCACGGATTCCCTGGTGGTTTCCCCAATGCGCTACAGGTACGCGAAGGCGCTATCCGCAACCTTGAAATCTCAGGTTCTCCACTTGAACGTGTGGAAGGACAGAATCCCCTGTTTACAGACAGATTCACCGCCGATCCTGCTTTTACCATAGTAGGCAACACGGTCTATGCCTACGTAGGTGAAGATGCCACAGGAGTTGGAGGATGGTTCTATATGCCTCGTTGGTTCTGCTATTCAAGCACAGACATGATTCACTGGAAGTCACACGGTCCCATCCTCTCTGCTGCTGATTTCCCCTATGCCCAGCCTGGTGGCTCGTGGGCTGGTCAGGTGGTAGAGGCAAATGGCAAGTTCTATTATTATGTGACACTTGACCGCAAGGATAATCGTCAGCACACAATTGACGTAGCAGTCAGCGATTTGCCAACAGGCCCTTTCAAACCGGCACGTGCGGATGGCACACCTCTTATCACCGATGATATGACGCCCGACTCACATCGTGGCAATGCAGATATTGACCCGACTGTTCTTATTGATGATGACGGAACTCCTTGGATGGCCTGGGGCAATGGTGACTGCTACATGGTTCGCCTGAAAAAGAACATGATTGAACTAGATGGAGAAATCAAGAAGGTGCCATTGCGCAACTATTCCGAAGGACCTTGGCTCTTCAAACGTGGCAATCTTTATTATAATGTATATGCAAGTGATGCACCAGGCGTACAGACAGAGCAGATGGCATATTCGTATGCCACAAGCATCGAAGGTCCTTGGACATACGGCGGGTTTGTAAGTACATCGGCCAATTATGGATTCACCATTCATCCTTCTGTCATTCAGTTCAAGAACCAGTGGTACTACATCTATCATGACGGTTCATACATGCAGAACGGGGAACCTGGTGGACAATGTCGTCGAAGTGTTTGTGCGGAATATCTTTATTTCGATAAGGATGGAAAGATTAAGTTCGTTCCTCTTACCCAAGAGGGTTTAAGTGAAAAGAAAGCAAGATGAAGAAACTTTTATACTCGTTTTTTGCCATTTACATCACATGTACAGCAAAAGCCCAAGATGCTGTTGACATTTGGAATCTTCCGCCTCTTAATGTAGAGCAAGGGCGTTATACCACCGACTGGGACAATCTGAGCCGGCAATATAACACGCCTTCATGGTGGCGAGAGGCAAAACTGGGTGCATGGTCGCACTGGGACCCACAATCGATGGCGGAGGATGGTGACTGGTATTCGCGTGGTATGTATTTGGAAGGTCATCCCCAATCGAAGTTCCATCGTGAGCATTTCGGCCATCCTTCGGAGTATGGCTACAAAGAACTATGTCGTGACTGGATAATAGACCTTTGGGACCCTGAGGACCTGATGCGGCTTTACCAGAAGATGGGAGCACGCTACTTCTTGGCATTAGGCAACCATCATGATAATTTTGACTGCTGGGACAGCAAATACCAACCTTGGAATGCGGTGAATATCGGTCCGCATCAGGATATCGTAGGCATTTGGGAGAAAGTGGCACGAAAGCACGATATGCCTTTCGGGATAGGTTTCCATAACACCCCTGCTCGAACTTGGGGACAGTTCATGCCTGTCAGATATACCAGCGATAAGCAGGGCGATAAGGCTGGAGTTCCCTACGATGCCATGCTGACAAAGGCAGATGGCTACAGGCCCAACGCTGATGGGACAGATAAATGGTGGAAGGGGATGGACCCGCAAGACCTATACGGTCCTGTTCATCACGACGGACGCAAGTCATTAGAGAGTCCGTTTGCCAACCAATTCATGTGGCGTGTGGACGATGCGATACGCAAATATCAGCCTGACATGATCTACTTTGATGACCATGCTGGCGATTCGCAAATAGATTTGGGCATAGACATGGGACTTGGGAAACTGACACCTCAGATTATTGCTAATTTCTACAATATCGCAGACAAGCGGCCTTCAGGCCGCAAGGAAGTTGTGGCAACCTTCAAGGGCGTTGGTGGCCGCTACAACAGTTTTCAGCGGAACCCCGAAATGGTTGGCATCGTGGATCGCTCATTGGTCAAAAGTACAGAGCTCTACACTGAAGACGACATCATGGCTTTTCCTTTCCAGACAGAAGTAAGCCTGCAGGAATGGCATTATCAGCAAGGAGCCCCTTATCGCAGCGCAGAGGAAATCATCACCCGTCTGATGCAGAATGTGTCGCGTAATGGTTGTCTGCTACTCAATATCACACAACATGGACGTGGCAACATCGACGATGAGGCGCGGCAAATATGTCTGGACATCGGGCGTTGGATTGACATCAACAAGGAAGCTGTCTATAGCGCACGTCCATTTACTCAATGGGGTAATGACGACGTTATCTATACTCGTCATGGCGGCCATATCTATGCCCTCATCCTGCACCCCTCATCCGTCCCCGTCGTTCTGCCAGCACTCTCAAGCCAATCCGCATCTGTAGGAAAAATCACAAAAGTGGAGTTGGTGGAGAATAATCGTGCCGTTCCTTTCACACAGTCGGCAGAGGGATTGACCCTTCAAATGGGAGAGCCTTTGTGTTCGAGAGAAATCCAAGACACGAAGTTGGCAATGGGTTATAAAGTGGTGAGAATCAGCCATGATAAGGCATGGTTCAACGATGATGACCCTGGTGTGCGCACTCTCGGATGGGACCGCTGTTGCAACACCAACGAAGGCGACTTCAACAACGACCTGTCCTTCAGCAACCAAGCAGGCGACACTTGGAGCGTAACCCTTGAAACCCGTAAATTCAGCATCATAGCACCGCAGGGTATGGGGCAAGGCGTTCTGGAGGTACTCGTCGATGGCAAGCACGTGGGCGAAGTGTCTTTTGACGAACGTCAGGAAATAAAGCACCAATCCGTTGTCTTCACCTCAAACAAACTGAGCAAAGGCAAGCACGACATACAACTGAAGAACAAAACCGGAATGGTTGCCATTGACGCAATCATCATTCAATAAACCAA
>OMUD01000062.1 GCA_900314125.1 uncultured Prevotellaceae bacterium
CAGAAATATATTGTATCTTTGCATAATAATAACATTTGCAGGGTAGTTTTCCTAAGATATGGAACGCAAGATCGTAGTAAAAATCTATAAAGATATCCAGAAAATCAAGGAGCAATGGGAAGAGCTCGACCAGCTGGCTTCCGCCAAAATTCAGGCTGGCGACCTTCCCTATGTCAACTATTCTTTCTACCAGACATATCCGTGGAACTGCTTCCTGAGCAAAACCTATAACGGTATCTTCTACCACACGGTATTCCTGATGGCAGAGGAAGAGGGCGAGCCGCTGATGATCCTGCCACTTATCCTCGATCGCTTCAACAAGCGGATGCGTCTCCTGTCGGGAAGAATCGCAGGCATCCTCAATGCAGCATGCCCCTACCAGGACCAGAGGGGAGAGGCGGCGGCAGAGCAAATGCTCAGGTTCCTGAAAACAGAATTTGGAAAGGAGTGGAAATATAAGTTCAAGGACATTCCCCTTCATTCAGTGTTCTTCCAGACGATGCTGACCACAGGCGTCTCCCATTCCGAAAGGGAAAGCTACCACATCCCTCTATCAGAATTTGAGAACTACGACGCCTATCTCTCTTCTTTGGGAAAGAACATCTATAAGAACATCCGCAAGTCATACAACCATCTCGTCACCGACGGAAAGCAGATGAGCCTGAGCATCCATACCGTTGATAATCCTCCATCGAGACGCCTGCTCTTCAAAATCTGGAAACTCTATTTCCAACGAAAACTGGCATGGAACAAAAAGAAAAAATCCCTGTCGAAAAGTTTGCTGAGCAGGATGAGGGCGGTGATGAACACGGTTGCGGGAAGACAGACGAAAAGCATGATGAAACTCCGTGCTTCTGAGCTCTATGTGATGACCATCGACGGAGAAGTGGCAGCTTTCATGCATGCCTATGTGCACGATAATCATGTGCTGATGCCGAAACTGGCAATCGATACCTGCTTTGCACGCTATTCTCCTGGAATCCTCCTCATTCAAGAGTCTGTCAAACTGCTGATGGAAAGAGGTATTGTGGATCTGGATATGTGCAGGGGCGATGAACGCTACAAAATTGAGGTGGGAGGACGGATGGAGCCTCTCGGAGGGGCGGGAGGACGCATCTCAGAATGGAAATAACACCTCTGACCATCTTTTTTCGCCCACTTTCTGCTTTTTTCAGGATTTTTGTGTATATTTGTGATTCACACGCAAACAGAAAAGACGACTGACTAACAATCAACTGAAAACAGAATAACTATCAACTAACAACTGACAATATGACCAATCTCAAATCTCTAAAAAAACTGATATGGGCAATCGCCCTCATCCCGGCAACCCTCTTTGCCGATGACTTCACCAAGGAGGATGTCACCACTCAGTATCTCTCCAACCCTTCCTTTGAGGCGGATGCGGAGACCGATGCGGCGAAGGTGACAAACACTGCCGACGGACTGCGGGGATGGACGCTCCAGAACCCTTCGGGATGGACAACGGCGGGAACTACGGTCACTCAGCTCCTGGTGGGAAAGAACTGCTACACCGACAACAACTTCGGACTTGTGACCACCCTTGCCGACGGCAATCATGCCTACTACCTTCGCATGGGATGGAGCACAGGAGCCACCACTCTCAGCCAGACGATCAAAGACCTGCCGGAAGGACAGTATATGCTCTCTGTTGACCATCGCAGCGCATTCGCCAACAGCGCATCATCGTCCTTCACGGTCAATGTGGGAGGACAGGCGCTGAGCACGGCTTTTGAGACGGGATCCACCGGAATCTTCACCTCCATGAAATGGAGTACAGCGAGCGTAGTGTTCCAAACCTCGTCGAAGATGGACGTGCCGCTCAGCATCACCATCGACTGGCTCTCTGGAGGCAGCTGTGTCATGTTCGACAACGTGAGGCTCTACAAGGTTTCGGGCGATATTCCGCAAGAATACGACCCCACAGAAGCGGGAGTGGAAAGTCCCACCGAGGGTGTCATCAACCACGATTTCGTGGCGGAACCGGCAATGAAAGACGACCTCCTGCAAATGCTCGCCAACTTTTCCACCTATATGAAGAACGACTTCCAGGAATGCACATCGCCTAACTCCGCGAACGAAGCGTGCGGATGCTTCCGGGGAGAAAACACCATGGGCAACGATGAGCGGGGTGTGAGACCGAACGCCGACCTCAGCATGGTCTGCGCTTTCCTTGCAAAATATGGAAAGGGAAAAGTGACACTGCCTGCAGGCGTCAGCTGGAGCGATATCGAACAGATGGCCATGAAGTCGCTTGTATTCGCATATTCCACGCATAAAGCCAACAAACTCAAAGTTTGCGCCAACAACGCTTACTGGGGATCTGTCAGCACCAGCGACCACGTCTGGGAGTCCAGCCTCTGGGCCATGTCCGTGGCTTATTCGGCTTTCTTCCAATGGGACAGCTTGTCTGAACAGCAGAAGACCTATATCTACAACCTGCTCAAGGCGGAGTGCAACTATGAGCTCTACCGCTCCATCCCTACCGGCTACAACGGCGACACCAAGGCGGAGGAGAACGGATGGGAGGCGGACATCCTCGCCGCCACTCTCGGGCTCTTCCCCGACGATCCGCTCGCTCCGAAGTGGTTCGACCGACTGCGCGCTTTCGCCATCAACTCCTATTCGCATGAGAGCGATGCCACGAACACCACAGTCATCGACCCAGAATACGACAACAAGACCGTGAAGGACTACTATCAGGGAAAAAACCTCTACGACGACTTCACTCTCCAAAACCATAATCTCTTCCACACCAGCTACCAGAATGTGGTGATGCAGGAACTCGGTGAGGCGGCGCTCGCACTCAAGATGTTCCAACTCGGAACCAAAGGAACTGAGAAATGGAAGACCAACGCGCTCATGCACCACAACCAGGACGTCATGGACGAGGTGCTCAATTGGCTCGCGCTGGCCGACGGAGAGCTCGCCATGCCGAACGGTAACGACTGGAGCCTGTTCCTCTACGACCAAATCACATCCTACACCACGCAGGCCTGCTTCCTCCGTGATGCCAATGCACTCATGCTTGAGAATCTGGCTTACAAATACATCAAGGCTCGTCAGACCACCACGGCCGACGGTTCATGGCTGCTCAATCCGGATGTGGGAGCGCGGAGGATGGGAGTGGAGGCGCATCGAGTGATGATGACATGGCTCATGCATGACCAACTTTCCACTGATGACCTCCAGCCTACAGCATGGGACGACTTCAACAAGAAATATGCAGAGGCGAAAATCCTCAAGAGCCAGAACATCGTAAGGGCGGCATCCGACGACCGCTTCACCTGCTTCTCTTGGAGCAGCGGACTCAGCAGCTACACGGGATACATCGCATCCAACTCGCCCGACAAGAACAAGATTATCGTGCCGTTCAGAGCCAACAACACGGGTAACTTCCTCGGATGGTACGAGGTGAGCGGAAAGAAAACCAATGCAACACCGGTGGTTAGCGGAATATATGAGCTGGATGGCAATGCATACGTGATGAACGGAGAACTCAACACCAACGACGCGGCGCTCAACAACCGATTCGCTATCTATTCCACACCGGGCAACGCTGTCATTTACGTGGACTACGTACGCGCCAACACCGCCGCCACCATCACCAGGGAGCTCGGAGGACTTATGGCCATCAGCACCGACCCGCTCACCAAAACCAAACGCACACTCTATTCCGACAGCCCACAGGGTAACCTCATGCAGCTCGACGGAACGAAATTCACCGCCTTCGAGGCCGATTGGGTCAATATCGACAATGAGTTGGGAATCTTGGCCAAAGGCGACAAGAACATGGCGTTCGGCGACCGCGCGCTCAACAACTCCATACTCACCTCCAAAATCTATCCGTCTTACAACGCCACGAGCCGCACGCTCAAGGCAGGAGAGGTGGCTGACCGAAGGAATATCGTTTATTACAGCCTTATGAATGCCAAGACCACCAAGGACATGAACGATGAGCTGCAGGTGTTGACCAGCCAGCTCCCAGAGGGATGGAATGGAGTCATCGCAGCCGACCCTGACGGAACCAACTACCTGCTTCTCGCCAATTTTGCAAGCGACCGCAAGGCCACGCTTACCAACGTGAAGTGCGCACTCGGAGCACCGGTGTTCAAGGAGGAGACCACCATTAAGGACGGCGCATCAACCGCTGACTTCATCGCTGAGGTCAACCACGCTGTGGCACAGCCGCTGAAAGTGTTCGTGAAGGACGACGACGTAGTGGCGGTGCTGGATGCCGATAGTCCGGAGGCGGCGTTCCTCAAAAACGATGGAGCCAAATCCGCCAACCCTGTGGTCACCATCATCGAGGGAAAGCAAGCGGTTAGCGGAAAGGTCAGCGTGCCGGCAGGACGCTCGGTGCGCGTCTATGTGGAGGATGGAAAAGTCAAGGCGGAGGACGCCGACTATCCCAGTAGCAGCCAGGCAAGCCTGACGGAGGGATACACCGACATTACTGCCGAATACCTCCAAAACCCCAATTTCGAGGAGGACAACACATACGGAGACCAAGGAAACGTCACGCTTGGAAGCACCAGCTACAACCCTTGCTACGTCAACAAGGTCAGTGCCACCAACGCCGCATTCCCCAATATCCTCCCCGTGAAGGGATGGACGGCGGGCAACAAACTTGTCACTGCATCCAACTACGCAAGGATGTACTCCATGCCCTATTCGCTCACCCAATTCTGTGTGAGCCCTTCGAACGTGGGAAACTATGCGGCACAGTGCAGCAGACCCATGGCCGATGAAACGGCGGCAGACCGCTGCCTCACCGTGCTCAACTCCTGGACGGCAGGCGACAACACCATCTCACAGCAAGTGAAACTCAATCCTGGAAAATACCGCGTGCTGCTCGACATGAAATATGAGTGCACCAACGAAATATCCAACGACGGAAAGAAAGTGGTGGCATCGGGCAACACCAACACATCCCTCACAGGACTGCGCTACGGCTCCACCACCGACTACCGATTCCCTGATCAGAGAGCATCTTGGCAAACCCTCTGCTACGACTTCGAGCTGAAAGAGGAGACCAGCGTGACCGTCAGCATCGGGTTCTCAACCTCAAGTGGGGTGGGAGCGGCCAACAACACCCTGCTCTATGTCGATAACGTGCGACTCCTCGCTTCCAACGAAAACGACCCAACGGCGCTCAATGCCATCCAGGCAACCTCTGCCAACAATCCACTCTACACCCTCTCAGGTGTCAAAGTGCCCTCTCACAAAATCCAATCTCTCCCAGCCGGCATCTATGTCAGCGGACAGAAAAAACTGCTCAAAAAATAACTGGCTATTAGCTGAGATTTCCTGTCCCGCAAGTCCATCTAAAGTCTAACGTCTAAAGTCTAACGTCTAATTATGTTCCGTTTTCTATCCATATTCTCGTTTTTCCTCCTCTTCGCATCCTGCGCAGAGCGGTCGGACGTGCGTGAGAGTGAAAGCCAAAAGGAACGTGACTCTGATTCCTTAGCCCATCCTACCAACAAAATCGATTCGGCCTACATCAACCAGCTCACCACCGAGCAGCTCGACAGTCTGGAGTTTCGACTCACACACCACTACACCCTCAACGACAACTTCATTGTCAAGGCCGACTCCATCAAGCTCGTGCCGAGGGATGACGAGACCACCGACACCTGCTACGTGAAGAAGGACGAGATGCTCGTGGTGGTGAAAATCAAGCGTAACAGGGTGTCGCAGGACGACGACTCCGTTGAACTTTCCACTGCCGACGCCAACCTTATGAAGTCCATGGAGGAGGCGGACAAGGAAATCGACGCGCCCGAAAGCAAATTGACGGAGAATCGGCAGGTGGGCCAACCAACCGATTCGGTGCCAGCCGACACCGTATGGATCAAAGTGGCGGGAAACCAATACAAGATGGGATGGATCACAGAACGCTCGCTGCTCAAGTACACCGTGCCGAGCGACAACATCTCTCAACTGCTCGACTCGCTCACCAGCACACGAATTCTCTGGATGGGAGGATTCCTGATGCTCGGAATCCTTGGACTCTATCTCCATAGGGCATACAACAAGAAAAAACTCCCTATGGTGAAAATCAACGAGATGGATTCTGTCTATCCTTTCCTGTTCATCATTCTCGTGGCGCTGCTCGGATGCCTCTATGCCAGCGTTCAGAATTTCGCACCTGAATTCTGGCAGGAATACTATTTCCACCCAACGCTCAACCCATTCATGCTCCCGGCGGTCATGGCGGTTCTCGTCATTCTCGTATGGCTCATCCTCATCGTATTTATCGCACTCTGCATGGAGGTCTATAACAACTTCTATTTCAAGAGGGGAGTGGTGTATCTCATGGAAATCATCGGAGCATCCATGCTGGCTTACCTCTTCATCTCATGGACCACCCAAATCTATATCGGATACCTCCTTTTCGTTGTGCTGGCATGGTTCCTGTGGGTGTTCTACGATGGATACGTGAAGTGCCGATACCAATGCTCCAACTGTGGAAAGAAAATCAAAGACAAAGGCATCTGCCCACATTGCGGAGCACTCAC
>OMUD01000148.1 GCA_900314125.1 uncultured Prevotellaceae bacterium
TTCTCTGCATTGGTGACATAATTATAGTCGCCTGTTCCCCTCCGTTTCCATTCACCATTGGCATTGCAGGCCATCGGCTCGCAATGGGATGTCCCGATGTATATGCCGTATTTCTGCGCCACTTCCCTATTTCCCGGAGTCATAAAGAACGGCACAGAGCACTCATGCATAGGTGGCCAGTAGGTGTTGGCCCTGAGTCGAAGCAAAAGTTTGAAGACCTCCTCCGTGGTGTGTGGGCCAACCATCCCCTCAGGATTGGCGCTGTTGAAAAGGCGTTCGAACACAGTGGAACTCCATGGGGTGAATCCCCAGTCCTCATCGTTGATAAAAATTCCACGGTAACGAACTGACGGATATTCATTCAATTCAAATCCCTCTTTAATCGTGGTACAGGGATTTGTTGTGCTTCCCGCCCAGAAAGTCCATGGCGACACCCCGATGATTCTTGACACCTCCAACAAGCCGTAAGCCAACCCATGCGGGTCTGCTCCCTCTATGTGGAGGATGCCATTCTTTGCCACAAAGAGCCTGAACTCCTCAGGATGCGTGAGACGGGAGCTGATTCGGGCAATGATATCCGGTTTGTGCCGGTCTATTTTCACATGCAGCTTACTGTCCAGGCTTTCGATATCGTCACTCAGCATCTTCGTAGCGGAACACACAACCGGAGCGATGATAGTGTCGATATCTATGACAACCTGCCCTCTATTGTCGTACAGGTTGAAATCTTTTGAAGCCACAGACTGGGCTGCCATCAGCAGACAAATCAAAAACAGAATCTTGGTTCTCATAAAACATACGGATTCAGGAACAAATTTAAATAACAACTACAAATATAAGTAAAAATTGTTTCTGCAACAAACACATGTGGGCTGTTTCATACATTTTTCATGCATCCATGGTCTGATAATTCTTAAAAATGAGTAACTTTGCATCCAAGAGCAATTTATCCGATGACACAAGACATACAATTACGCTTGCTTCCAAAGCAAGCCTATTCTGAGGAATCGGTCACCGACTTCCTGGTTGATGAAAAGGGTATGAACAGAAGCGACATCCGCCGAGTCCGTATCCAGAAGCGCAGCATCGATGCCCGCCAGCGTACTATATACGTGAACCTCACAGTCCGGGTTTATGGCCCAGACGACCCTGACGATGAACATTTTGAGCGCATCACTTACCCTAATGTGGAAGGCTGTCCGTCCGCCATTGTGGTCGGTGCTGGTCCGGGGGGACTGTTCGCCGCCTTGCGCTTAATTGAGTTAGGCATCCGTCCGATTGTGGTGGAACGCGGAAAAGACGTACATTCCCGCCGTAAAGACATCGCTCAGATCAGCAGGCTTCAACAAGTTGATCCCGAGTCGAACTACAGTTTCGGTGAGGGCGGTGCCGGTGCGTTTTCAGACGGCAAACTTTACACCCGCAGCAAGAAACGAGGCAACAGCCAGAAGATTCTGAATGTTTTTTGCCAGCATGGCGCTTCCCCTTCCATCCTTGTTGATGCTCATCCCCACATCGGAACCAACCGCCTTCCATCGGTGATTGAGTCGATGCGCAACACAATTATCAGATGTGGGGGCGAAGTTCGTTTCCAGAGCAAGATGACCCATCTTTTGTTTCGTGGCAACAAGATAGCAGGTATAGCCGTGGAGCACACCGACTCTGGCAGTTCTCTTCCTCACCAGTATGAGCTTCATGGCCCGGTGATATTGGCCACCGGTCATTCCGCACGTGATGTTTACCGCTTGCTGTGGTCGAACGGAATCGAAATCAGTTCGAAAGGAATTGCGATAGGAGTTCGGTTGGAGCATCCCGCTCACCTGATTGACCAGATTCAGTATCACAGCAAAGAAGGCAAAGGCCAGTATCTTCCTACCGCTGAATATTCATACGTGACCCAAGTCGAAGGCCGCGGTGTATATTCATTCTGCATGTGCCCAGGCGGTAGTGTGGTTCCCGCAGCGAGCGGTCCAGAACAGACAGTGGTGAACGGCATGTCGTCAGCAGAGCGCAATTCTCCATGGAGCAACAGCGGTATGGTGGTGGAAATCCATCCTGAGGACCTCCACGACCGTCGATTGGTCTCACCCGACCTCATCACTGGCATCAACAGTCGCTTGTCGAGAGAAGGGATGAGTTGGGATGCCGACTCCACCCTCTCGGTAATGCATCTGCAAGAATATCTGGAACAGTTGTGCTGGCAGCAGGGTGGCCGGAGCCAGCATGCTCCCGGTCAGCGGATGGCCGACTTTGTGAACCGCAGGCTGAGCGGAAGCCTTCCTGAGAGTTCCTATTCTCCAGGCTTGGTGAGTTCCCCCCTTCATTTCTGGTTTCCTGAATTTATCACCACCCGTCTTCAGAAAGGTTTTCTTCATTTTGGCAAGAGTTCTCATGGGTTCCTGACCAACGATGCCTGCATGATTGGCATTGAGAGCCGCACCAGTTCTCCTGTCCGGATATTGCGCGACAGGGAGCGTTTGCAGCACGTGCGTATCGAAGGTCTGTTTCCTTGTGGCGAAGGTGCTGGCTATGCTGGCGGCATTGTCTCTGCCGGTGTTGATGGTGAGCGATGTGCTGAGATGTTGAGCGCTTACATACACTCCACCCAATTCACAGATTCAAACAATTAGATATTCAAATAATTATACAATGAAAATGAAATTGATGTTGATGGCCTTCGTGTCATTGTCGGCCGTATGGTTTTCAAGCTGCCAAGAATGTCAGAAAGAAAAAGAGCAGCAGGACATTTCGAACGTGGAGACCTTCCTTGACACAGAAGATGAAGCCGAATATACCCAGGCTGACTCCGCCTCACCTCAGGACAAAGGCAGCAACGACAACGACGAGAACCTTCATGGCTATAAATACAAATACGATAAAAACACCGCCTTCGAGGACGGCCGTTTCGACAATTCGCCCGACTATATCGCCATTCCTGCCAAACTCAGGGGCAAACCTGAGCAGATACTTTATCGCCGAGGCTATGCACTGTCGTATAACCGCACGACGAAGCTGGCGAACTGGGTGGCATGGCATCTGACACGCTCCCACACCTACGGCAATGTGGAACGCCCTCAGCGCGCCTTCCATGACGACGACGACGTGAGCAACAGCACCCATTACTACGACTATAACAAAGCAAAAAAATATGACCGTGGCCACATGTGCCCAGCCGGCGACAACAAATGGGACGTGACTGCCATGCAGGAAAGTTTCCTGATGACAAACGTATGTCCCCAGTATAAAGGTCTGAACAGCGGTGTTTGGAACGACATAGAAATCAAATGCCGTGACTGGGCCCGCGATGAAGGAGACGTATATATCGTTTGCGGTCCCGTGTTTTTTGAGAACCGGAAAGAGCGTGAGTTGATTGGCGCGAGCCGCATCCCAGTTCCAGATGCCTTCTTCAAGGTTGTATTGAGCAACAAGCACAAAGGCAAAGGAATTGGTTTTGTGTGTGAGAACCGCGGTGGTGGTTATGATTTGAATGATTATTCGATGAGCATCAACGAAGTGGAGGAGCTGACAGGCATTGACTTTTTCCCTGCCCTTCCTGATGCCATGGAAGAACGCATAGAAGGCACAGTGGGTAGATTCAGATGAAAAATATAGAGAAAATCAAGCCCAATGGTGCGACAAAAAAGCCGTCGGAAATTCCGACGGCTTTTTGTTGGTGGGCGTTGACGGATTCGAACCGCCGACCCTCTGCTTGTAAGGCAGATGCTCTAAACCAGCTGAGCTAAACGCCC
>OMUD01000231.1 GCA_900314125.1 uncultured Prevotellaceae bacterium
GAAGCCTTGCAGGAAAAGAAAATCGCTCAAATCGCCGACCAGATAGCAAACAAGAAAAACGTGAAGGTCGTGCTTGTGGCGGGACCGTCGTCAAGCGGAAAGACCACATTCAGCAAGAGGCTTTCCGTGCAACTCATGACCAACGGGCTCATGCCTAAGCTCATCTCGCTCGACGATTATTTCGTGGATAGGGAGCACACACCGAAAGATGAGAGCGGAGACTTCGACTACGAACACATTCAAGCGCTCAACATCGAACTCTTCCAACAGCATATCGGACTGCTGCTGAAAGGAGAGGAAATCGAACTTCCAAGCTACAATTTTGCCTTGGGACAAAGCGTGAAAAGCGGTAAGAAGCTCAGACTCAACGACAACACCATCCTCGTGATGGAGGGAATCCATGCGCTCAACCCCATCATATCCGAGAAAATACCGGAAGAGAATATCTTCAGGATTTACGTCTCTGCACTGACCTCCATCAAGCTCGACGACCACAACTACATCCCTACAACCGACAACCGGCTCATCAGGAGAATCGTGCGCGACAACAAGTACAGGGGAACCACCGCTGTCAGCACCATCGCCAGATGGCCATCGGTCAGGAGGGGGGAAGAAAAATGGATTTTCCCGTTCCAAGAGAATGCCGACGCCATGTTCAACAGCGCACTCATCTATGAGCTCGCCGTACTCAGAGACTATGCCATACCGCTGCTCGAATCGGTATATGAAAACCGGCCTGAACATCAGCTGGCCACAGCACTGACAGAATTTCTCAGATTCTTCGAACCAATCTCCGACAAGGAACTCCCACCGACTTCGCTGCTCAGGGAATTCCTTGGGGGAAGCTCCTTCAAGTATTAGACTTGCAAAAATACACTGACCGATTATTTGCAGAAACACAGAAACCATTGTGCAAAACGCCATATATTTTTGCTTTTCAAGCCGAAAAACCATTATAAATGAAACGTAAATCTGAAAAAATCATTAACTTTGCAAAAAAATATAAAAAAACATAAATAACTTATAATGGCTTTTACAAGAATTACAGCAGCTGAGGCTGCTGCGTTAGTGAAAAATGGCGACAACATCGCTGTCAGCGGATTCACGCCAGCTGGAACGCCTAAGGCTGTCACAGCCGAAATCGCAAAAATCGCTCATGCCGAGCATGAGGCAGGAAGACCTTTCAAAATCGGTGTCTTTTCCGGAGCAAGCACTGGACAAAGCTGCGACGGAGTGCTCGCTGAAGAGCATGCCATCAAATACAGGGCACCCTACACCACCAACCCGTCTTTCCGCAAGCTGGTCAACAAAGGTGAGATTCCATACAACGACATCCACCTCAGCATGATGGCTCAGGAACTCAGGTATGGATTCATCGGACCGGTGGACTGGGCAATCATTGAGGTTTGTGCCATTGAGCCAGACGGTAAGGTGTACCTCACTGCTGCAGGAGGTATCGCTCCCACTGCCGCACGTTTGGCAAGAAAGGGTATCATTCTCGAGTTGAATGCGTTCCACAGCACTAAGTCCATCGGACTCCACGACGTATATGAACCGCTCGACCCAACTAACAGAAAGCCGTACGCCATCGAGAAGCCGAGCGACCGCATCGGTGAGATATTCCTCCAGATTGACCCGAAGAAAGTGGTCGGAGTCGTGGAGTGCAACATTCCTGACGAGGCACGCGACTTCAAGGGAAGCGACCCTGTGACCGACACCATCGGAGCCAACGTGGCACATTTCCTCATGGCCGACGTGAAAGCAGGAAGAATTCCTACCAGTTTCCTCCCTCTCCAGAGCGGTGTGGGAACTACGGCCAACGCCATTCTTGCCGCACTGGGCAACAATCCTGAGGTGCCAGACTTCGACATCTACACCGAAGTGCTCCAGAACGCCATCGTTGACCTCATGAGAAAGGGAAGGGTGAAGACCGCCTCAACCTGTTCACTCACCGTCACCAACGACGTGCTGCAAGGCATCTACGACGACATCGACCTTTTCAAGGACAGACTCGTCATCCGTCAGTCTGAAATCTCCAACAACCCAGAGGTGATCCGCCGACTGGGTGTCATCGCCATCAACACTGCCATTGAGGTGGACATCTACGGACACGCCAACTCCACTCAAATCTGCGGAACCAAGATGATGAACGGCATCGGAGGTTCTGGCGACTTTGAACGCAACGCATATCTCTCCATCTTCACCTGCTCATCTGTTGCAAAAGGTGGTATGATCAGCTCCATCGTGCCGTTCTGCTCCCATGTGGACCACACTGAGCACGATGTCAACGTCATTATCACTGAGCAGGGTATTGCTGACCTCAGAGGCAAGAGCCCGATGGAAAGAGCGAAGGAAATCATCGAGAACTGTGCACACCCTGACTACAAGCAGCTCCTTTGGGATTACCTCAAAATTGCTGACAAGGGACATTCTTGCCACAAACTCTCTGCAGCGTTCGCCATGCACGACACGTTCCTCAGAGAAGGTGACATGCACCTCACCGACTTTGCTTCCTACGTACACTGATAACCTCAATATAGGCATTGAGAATTGGACGGCATCGGACTGCCTTCCGATTCTCAATGTTTTTTTCTATTCAAATCCATCTTAAATCTCATACACCTATATGACCAAATTTGTTTCTTGGAATGTCAACGGACTCAGGGCCTGCGTGGGAAAAGGGTTCGAACAGGCATTCAACGAGCTCAACGCCGACTTCTTCTGCTTGCAGGAGACCAAAATGCAGGAGGGCCAACTCGACCTGCAATTTCCTGGATACCAATCTTTTTGGAACTATGCAGAAAAGAAAGGGTACTCAGGAACTGCCATCTTCAGTCGGCAGGAACCGCTCAGCGTAAGATACGGCATGGGAATCGAGCAGCACGACCACGAAGGAAGGGTCATCACCATCGAGACGGAGCAGTTCTTTCTCGTCACAGTCTATACGCCTAACTCGCAGGACGGACTCAAACGGCTCGACTATCGGATGACGTGGGAGGACGACTTCAGAAACTACCTCCTCAAGCTTGATGCCGAAAAACCAGTCATCGTGTGTGGGGACCTGAATGTGGCACATCGGGAAATCGACCTCAAAAATCCGTCAACCAACCGACGCAACGCAGGGTTCACCGATGAGGAACGGGAAAAGATGACAACATTGCTCAATGCCGGATTCACCGACACTTTCCGATTCTTCTATCCCGACCAGGAAGGTATTTACTCCTGGTGGTCCTACCGCTTCCAGGCAAGGCAGAAGAATGCGGGATGGAGAATCGACTATTTCCTCACATCACAACGGATCAACAACAAACTCAAGAGCGCGCAAATCCATACCGACATTTTCGGATCTGACCATTGCCCAGTCAGCCTCGTGATTGAGTGAGATGCTGAACTTCTGAATAATATAAACCAACTAACTGATACTGAAAATGACTGCTAACTACAAAAGAGCCTTGATGGTCCTTTCTGCCATCCTCCTGATGGCGGCCACAGCCATGGCCGGACCTATCACCAGGCAACAGGCACAAAAGCTGGCGGAGACGTTCCTGCAGAATAAAAGTGGAAGCAGGAAACTCACGCCCATCACCAACCGAAGAAAACTCGCACCAAGGAAAAAGGTAAGTGCAAACACCGAAATCGAACGCTATTACGTGTTCAACAGAGGAAACGAGGAGGGATACGTCATCATGGCTGGTGACGACCAGTTTGACACTCCGCTTGGTTACACTGACAATGGGACGTTCGATTACCAAAACATTCCTGACAACATGCGCTACTGGCTCGACAGCTATGAGACTTACATCGAGCAGCTGCAGACCACACCGGGAGCAACAAGAAGAAAGCTGCCGACACACGACAAAATCGCGCCGATGCTCACCACCACTTGGAATCAGGGAGCTCCCTACAACGACGAATGCCCGATGTATTTCACACTCGGACGTTCGGTCACCGGATGTGTGGCCACAGCCATGGCACAGGTGCTCTATTTCCAAAGGGCAAAGTCAGTAGATGAGACCCAGGCGGATATGCCGGCATACGACACCTGGACATCCCATGCCACTTACGGCAAGCTCCATGTAGAAGGAATACCGGCGGGATCACCCATCGACTGGGACAACATGCTCAACAACTACAACAGCGGTGGGTCGGCAAAACAGAGGCTGGCGGTGGCACAACTCATGCACTACTGCGGTGTGTCGGTGAATATGGACTATACCAACAGCTCATCGGGCGCACAATCCAACATGGTGGCGGATGCCATGAACAAGTATTTCGGATATAGCAAAGCGAGATACATCCAACGAAACAACTATTCAGATGATGCATGGGATGCTGCCATCTATAACGAGTTGGCACAAGGAAGGGTGGTATATCTCAGCGGTGCCAACTCTGAAGCCGGACATGCTTTCGTCACTGACGGATACGATGGTAACCAATGCTACCACATCAACTGGGGATGGGGAGGAACCAGCAACGGACACTTCCTCCTGTCAAGCCTCAACCCAAGTTCCCAGGGAATCGGAGGCAGCGGCGATGGATACAACCAATACCAGGATGCGGTCATCGGATGCGAGCCCGACAACTACGGAGAGAAGGAGATGCCGATTGCGAATGCCACCGTCAAGAAACTCTGTATCGAAAACTGGGATGCCAATGGCGACGGAAAATTCAGTTTTGGTGAAGCAGCACAGGTCACATCCATCGGAACCGTGTTCAAAGGACAGAAAATCACCACGTTCGACGAGCTCTACAACTTCAAGGGAATGACGGAAATCAGCGACTCGGCTTTCAACGGATGCACGCTGCTTGCCAGCATCAAGCTGCCGAAGGACACCAAGACCATCGGAACGGCGGCATTCGAAGGATGCAGGGCACTCAAGACGTTCAAGATCACTGATTTCATCACGTCGATAGGAAAATCGGCGTTCGCCGGATGCCGACTCATTCCTGACCAGACACTCCCGGTCGGACTGACAGCCATTGCCGACAGCACCTTCGCCGGATGCCTCTCGCTCACCAACATCACACTGCCTATCAGCGTGCTCAGCATCGGAAAGAACGCATTCCAAGGATGTTCCAAACTCACCGAATTCACCGTCAACGCAGTGGAGCCACAAAACATCACACTCGGACAGGAGGTCTTCAGCGGAATGCCGCTCGAGAAGGCCACCCTCAACGTAGTTCAAGGAACAGAAGCATTCTTCGCATCGGCTGACCAATGGAAGGAGTTTGGGAACATACACAAGGAAAGAAGCCTTGCCGGAGGCAACTTCACAGAA
Organism: uncultured Prevotellaceae bacterium; assembly: GCA_900314125.1. Classification (GTDB taxonomy): domain Bacteria; phylum Bacteroidota; class Bacteroidia; order Bacteroidales; family Bacteroidaceae; genus UBA3839. The sequence goes on from OMUD01000231.1 coordinate 5,280, forward strand.
ATCGAAACTGGAAAACTATACTACTTCTATAATGAGGGAACAGGAAAGTATATGACCAAAGGCGAGGCGTGGGGAACTCAAGCCATCGTGGGAGATGAGCCGATGAGATTCCAGCTCAAACGCACCACTGCCATGCCGGAAGGGGTATATTATATCTACTCTGACGACACCGAACGCGATACCCATATCATGTTCAGGACCGCTAACGACGGCAATGTGGGAAAAGGAGTCAAAGCCTGCTTCGTAGATGGCGACAACACACACATCACGGACAAGACCGGATGGTGGAAATTCCAGAAGGTAGGTGACCTGTCCTACACCATTCAGGTTCCTGATAATGTCAGCGACTACGACAAAGACCAGTTCCTCGGAGTGCAGACCGACCATGCCAGCAATGCGGCCACACCGACCTATGGAACATACAGCGATGTCAGCTACGCTGACCACCCGCTCAACTGCACCTGGAGATTCGTGGAATACAACGAACAGCAGAAAGAACTCTATGATGCAGGAAAGAAGCTTGAGGAACTGCTCGAGATGGCCGACAAGAAGAATATCAACACGGATTTCGAACAGCC
>OMUD01000156.1 GCA_900314125.1 uncultured Prevotellaceae bacterium
AGAAGAAGTCCTTTAAGCCAGATGTATCCCCACTTATGATTTACGAATGTCATATTGGAATGGGACAGGATGCGGAGAAAGTTGGCACATATACAGAATTTAAGGATAATGTTTTACCTCGCATCATAAAAGATGGATACAACTGTATTCAGATTATGGCTATAGCCGAACATCCTTATTATGGAAGTTTTGGTTATCATGTTTCGAATTTCTTTGCTCCTTCAAGCCGATTCGGTACCCCAGAGGAATTGAAAGCGCTTGTTGATGAGGCACATAAGAATGGTTTGTCGGTAATCATGGATATAGTCCATTCCCATGCTGTGAAGAACGAAATTGAGGGATTGGGAAATTTTGCAGGAGACCCATGTCAGTATTTTAATCAGGGTGACCGTAGAGAGCATCCTGCTTGGGATTCATTATGCTTTGACTATGGAAAGAATGAAGTGCTTCATTTTCTTTTATCAAATTGCAAATATTGGCTTGAGGAATTCCATTTTGATGGCTATCGCTTTGATGGTGTTACGTCCATGCTTTATTACAGCCATGGACTCGGCGAGGCTTTCGGCGGATATGGTGATTATTTCAATGGTCATGAGGATGATGAGGCCATCGCATATCTCACTTTGGCAAATGTTCTGATACATGAGGTGAAACCTTCGGCCATAACAATTGCAGAGGAGGTTAGTGGTATGCCTGGCCTTGCCGCTCCATTCAAGGATGGCGGTTATGGTTTTGATTATCGAATGGCGATGAATATCCCTGATTATTGGATAAAAACGATAAAAGAGCTCAAGGATGAAGATTGGAAACCGTCTTCCATGTTCTGGGAAACCACCAATAGGCGTGCAGACGAGAAAACGATTTCTTATGCTGAAAGCCATGACCAGGCTCTTGTGGGTGACAAGACCATTATTTTCCGTCTTATTGATGCTGACATGTATTGGCATTTCAAGAAAGGGGATGAGAACATGACAGCAAATCGTGGTATTGCACTTCATAAGATGATTCGCCTGCTCACTGCTTCGACTATTAACGGAGGATATTTGAATTTCATGGGTAATGAATTCGGTCATCCAGAATGGATCGATTTCCCGAGAGAGGGCAATGGCTGGAGCTACAAATATGCCAGACGCCAATGGAATCTTGTCGATAATCATGAGTTATGCTATCATTACCTTGGTGATTTCGATGAGGCTATGATTAAATTGATCCGTAGCCTGAAGAATTTCCAGAAAACACCAGTGGTGGAAGTCTGGCATAATGATAGTGACCAGATACTTGCTTTCAGTAGAGGTGATTTACTTTTTGTCTTTAATTTCAGTCCTAACCGTTCATATACAGATTATGGGTTTATTGTTCCTCAAGGAGCTTACAATGTAGTGCTGAATACGGATTCGAAATTGTATGGGGGCAATAATTTTGCAGATGACACAGTCACTCATTTCACGAATTATGACCCTATATATGAGAAAGATGGTAAAGGATGGCTGAAACTGTATATTCCTGCACGTAGTGCAGTTGTTCTGAAGATGAATAAATAACTCAGTCGATTACGTCATCTTTATCTGATAAAAACACAAACGATGATTATACATTATTCAGATAATAAGAATACCGCAGGGATAGTTCGACATTCCTGCGGGATTCTTTTTATCCTTTTTTCTTTTTGTTATTTGTATTTTCTTCAGGGTGAACTGATTTCAAAAGCGCAATATGTGTTCTCCAATGGGATGACGACATACTCCATCTTCTGGGGAGCGTTGATTATTACTGTAGTATTGAGGATAATACAAATTCCAGCAGAGAAATTTGTCACGATTCCATTGCGATACTATGCTTTAACCTACATACCCTCATTTTTGGTCTTGTCGGTGATTTGCGATGTGAATCACGATGTGTTTGAGAACTTTTCATTGGGATGGTGGTGGCTTGGCATTCCTTTTGTACTCTGCTTATTTTATTTTCTATCCAAGTTTGCAGTTCTAGTTGATACAGATACTAAGAACAATCAGAGGGGGTACGGCTCTATTCCATATCTTTGGCCCAATTTTATCATATTGATTATTGTTATGGTTTTCTGCGGCACATGTCACTCCGCCACAGATGTTGATATGTATGAGCAGAAAATAGAAAGATTGTTGCTTGAAAAGGATTATGACAAAGCGTTGAACGTGGGATTAAAATCAGTTGATTCTAATCTCCGATTGACAAATCTTAGAATGTATGCCCTTTCAAAAACAGGAAAACTTCCTCAATGTTTGTTTGAATACCCTCAATATTATGGATTGGATGGTTTGTTGTGTGTTACAGACACCAGTTCTCATTGCTATCGTTTTGACAGTAGTGACATCTGTTCGTATATTGGAGTTCCTTGTGACAGTACTATTCATGATTCTGAGCAATACTTCAAAAAAATGTCTATAGTCCAACTGCTTGTGTCTGATTCTATCATGGATATCGAACGTCTTAAATCCGAACATAATGATTCCTTAGACATGATGACCCAATATCGATATGAGAGGCTGAAGAACCGGAAGAAAATCATTGATGATTATATTCTCTGTGGTTTGTTGCTCAAGCGCGACATAGATGCCTTTAAGGAACATCTCGAACATTCCTTCATCGACGAGGAACGCACGGACAGTATTGTTCTAGCCGACTCACTCCCCAAAGCATACCGAGAAGCATTGGTTATGGTTACACCAGAAGTTTGCGATACAGCAATGATTAAGGCTTATGGCAGTTATCTTGAAATGAAGGCTGCACATAAAGATTCAACAATCAGCTCTAATATGACTCGAAGAAAATATGGCAATACATTCTGGTGGTATTACTATAATCCTTCAGTGACCCATGTGATTCATTTACCATAAACGCAAACAGAGGCGGACAAATCGTCCGCCTCTGTTTGCGTTTTGAATGTGAATGGTTGTCTGTTTATTGATGTTGCTCCCTCAAAAGGTCATTCACGGTTTTAACAGGATTGAATGTAGAGAGGGGAACTTCAACGAAAATTGTATTCCAATCACTCATTGCGCCATTCCACAAACCTGGGAGCTCCAACGCCTTAAGTTCTTTTCCGTCTTTTGACTTATAAGATATGAAGCCAGTCTGTGGATCCACAAAGTCTGGAAGATTGAATTTATTTCCTTTGTAGTCTTTTATTCCGCATACCAAATCAACAGGGTTAAAATGTGTGCCTTCCTTGAACATCCTCACATACTCAGTGTTGCTTTTGTCGATTTGGGAACTCTCGAGAATCTGAAGGGAAATCGTTCCGTCGGTGTTATAAGCAAGAAATGGACCACCACCAGGTTCACCCACATTTTTAACCATGCCGCAAACACGTATTGGACGGTTCAGTTTCTTCTTCATATATATCACCAAATCAGCATCTTCCAACTTCTTGAGTTCAGGATTGCGGATTCCCAAGTCATCTCGCATAAACCTTATTATTCCTTCAAGTTGTGCATGAGTATATTCACCGCTCTCGAGCATCTCCATATATTGGAAAATCTTAATCTGCATATCTGTAAGCACTCCGGCAATCAACTTTTTGTACTCTACCGTGTCGGATTTAAGCCTGTCAGGAACAACATTGTCAATGTTTTTTATGAAAATCACATCTCCATCAATTTCGTTCAAATTCTCTATCAATGCTCCATGCCCACCTGGTCTAAACAAAATCTTACCATCGGCAGTCCTGAACGGCTGATTGTCCATTGTGGCAGCTGCTGTGTCGGTACTGCTCTTCTGTTCCGAGAAGGTGATGTTGTATTTGACATTGAATTTAGTCTCATATTTTGCTGATACAGCCAATACAAGCTCTTGAAAAAGCGGACGATGCTCGGGAGAAACAGTAAAATGAATGTTAACCTCATTATTGTTTGCCTTTGCATACAGTGCACCTTCAACTAGATGTTCTTCAAGAGGAGTGCGGTTTCCATCTTCATATTTATGGAATTTCAAAAGACCTTTAGGCAGTTTTCCATAATTCAATCCTTTGGAATTCAGAAGATTGTCGATAATTGCCTTGTACTTGCCTTGTTTGATAAGGCCATCAATGTCATTTTGCTCGTTTGCAGAGCATGCTTTATTCAAATCATCATAGAATGCAAACTTTTTGATTTCCGAAAAGAACAATTTGGTGAATTCATTGTTCGGCTCTTCATCCACCCCGTCTAAAAACTCAAACAAGTCCTTGAACATGCGGCTTGCTGCACCACTAGCCGGAACAAATTTGACGATTTTGTGCTCTGAGTTAAGATACTTGTCCCATGTTTTCAAAAATGTTTTCTTATCCTCGTCATTCAAGATGTGGATACCTTGTCCCGCTGAAGCGGGTGCATACAATTTTAAAAATGGAAATCCTTTTTCAAAAGATGCCAGTTGTGCATTTAATTTTTCCTCAGAAATGCCTTTTGATTTCAATTGTTGGAGGTCTTGGTCTGTCAACATATTATATTGTTTTATGATGTTCTTAGCTACAAAATTACATTTTATTTTTTATATATGAGATAAATAATTGGAATATTTTATATCTTTGCAATAATTTTTTTTCATAATGTAAGAATATTGTTTTCGCTTTGTTCTTTTAATATTGAAATGAATGGAAAATAAAACTATAGGTACAATTCATGATTCCATAGAAATGCTGATGAAATTGGCAGGCGACAGCGTCACGCAGAAAGAAATAGATGCCATCAAAGCTATGTATGACGAACATGTAGAAGAGATACCCTCTTCGGTGTCTCCTTTTGGCTTGAACCCATTGTTGTTCGACATTCAGACAGCTATTGTCTATGCCAATGAAATTGGAACCAACAGAACCTCTATCATAAGTATTCTTGTCAAATATCTGTTCGTTAACAATTTGATTGATGCTCCTATCATATCCAGCATGTTTGGAGATGATGTACTGAGTATTCTTCAGGGGTTGGACAAGGTAAATCAATTGTATTCAAGCCATGCTTCCATTGATACGGATAATTTCCGGGATCTTCTTATGCTGTTTGCAGAAGACTTACGTGTTATCTTCATCATCATATCAGACCGTATCAACTTGATGCGCCAAATCCGTGATTTAGGTACGGAAGAAGACCGTAAACTTATAGCTCGTGAGGCCTCAGGCTTATATGCCCCACTTGCCCATAAATTGGGCCTTTATCTGATTAAGTCGGAACTAGAGGATTTATCCCTGAAATATCTTGAGCATGATATTTATTACATGATTAAGGATAAGTTGAATGCCACTAAACGTGCACGCGACCTTTATGTTGCAGAATTCATCAAGCCAATAGAACAAAAGCTGAATGAGGCCGGACTGGTATTTCACATCAAGGGCCGGACAAAATCAATTCATTCCATTTGGCAAAAGATGAAAAAACAAAAGTGTCGTTTTGAAGATATTTATGACTTGTTTGCCATTAGGGTGATACTCCATTCTTCTGCTGAAACCGAGAAGCAGGATTGCTGGAAAGTTTATTCAATAGTGACAGACATGTACGTCCCTAATCCCAAAAGGATGCGTGACTGGTTGTCTGTGCCAAAGAGTAATGGATACGAAAGCCTTCATGCCACAGTGATGGGTACTGATGGAAAGTGGGTTGAAATCCAAATACGAAGTGAACGTATGGATGAAATCGCTGAACGTGGAATTGCAGCCCATTGGAGATATAAAGGTGTGAAAGACAGTGGTGCAAAAATGGAGGAATGGCTGAGAGACATGCGAATGAACTTGGAGCTGAATGAGCATGATCCTGTAGCTGTTGAAAACCAGTTTAAAGTTGACATTTACAATGATGATGTTTTTGTGTTCACGCCTAAGGGCGACCTTTTCAAACTTCCAATGGGTGCGTCAGTTCTTGATTTTGCCTATATGATACACACAAATGTCGGATCCCATTGTGCAGGTGGAAAAGTGAATGGCAAGAATGTTCCGCTTCGCACAAAACTGAAGAGTGGCGACCAAGTTGAAATCCTGACAAATGCAAAGCAACAGCCAAAACGGGATTGGCTTTCATTTGCAAAGACGGCTAAAGCCCGTGCAAAAATCAAACAGCAGCTGAATGAGCAGGAATTGAGAACTGCTACGTTTGCCAAGGAGACGTTGGAGCGTAAGTTTAAAAATCGCAAAATTGCTATAGAAGAAGCTGTGATGATGAAGCTTATCAAACGCCTTGGCTACAAACATGTCATGGAGTTTTATAAAGCTATTTCTGATGACATTCTTGATGTCAATACCATGATTGACAAATATATTGAAACTTCCCGTAGAGTACATGGCGAGATTGTGGATAGTATTCCAGTCCACAGTGCTGAACAATGGGTTCAGGAAGAAGATGTGGCTGATGCCAAATATAAGGACATGCTTGTCATTGATAAGAATATCAAGGGGGTTGACTATTCATTGGCTAAGTGCTGTAATCCTATTTTCGGCGACCGGATTTTTGGATTTGTGACATCTGGCCGTGGCATTAAAATCCATAGATTTGATTGTCCGAATGCCGCCCGTTTGAAAGAATTGATGTCATACCGCATTATCCCGGCTCGATGGGCAGGAAAAGGCAACAGCCTTTATTCTGTCACTTTGACCATTGTAGGTCACGATGACATAGGAATAGTAAATAATATCACATCCATTATTTCTAAAGAGTCAAACGTCTTGCTGAGGAGCATAAACATCCGTTCTGCAGAAGACGGCTTATTCTCTGGCACCCTTACCATTCAGATTGATGATACTAATAAATTGAAATCCATTATCAAAAAGTTGAAGGGGGTAAAGGGTGTAAAAGATGTGATTCGCTAAATTATTAGATTGCTTTTAACTATGAAAGTGCTTTTGATATTGACTGGGAAAACCGATAATTCACATATTTCTTCTTTGATGGAGGACTATGAACGCAGACTTTCTCACTATA
>OMUD01000281.1 GCA_900314125.1 uncultured Prevotellaceae bacterium
TCACAATCTGGCTTGTGCCCAAATGCCGCATCGTCGGCAAGGCACTCCCACATCCCAATATCGTCACTTCAAATGTTTCCATCTCTCATCTTGATTTTTTGTTGCATGCTTCCTTCCATTCCCATCAGTTCGCATTACAAAAGCTGTCATCCACCGAGCGGAATAGGAGCTCGGTTTGCGACGGCTGAAGCTTTAGCTTCACCAAGGAGTAATCCCAAAGGGATTCCCAGCAACAGTGTTGCTGCCTTATCTTAATTGCCATAAATAAAGCCGGGGCGTTACATACCGCCCCGGCTTTTAGTTATCGTTGAAGGGCTTAACCCTCGTTTGTCGTTCTAAGTCTTACTTCTCAGCCTCCATGTTAGCCTTCAGGTTGGCAAGTGCGTCGAGGTCACCGAGAGTGGTGCTGGCCTGCTTGTTCTGGATGGCTGGAGCCTGCTCTTTTGGCTGACGGGCTTTCTTGGCAGCGTTCTGAGCAGCCTTCTTCTCCTTAGCCTCTGCACGCTGAACATCTTCGTAGATGCGGCTGTGAGACAGGATGATGCGCTTAGCGTCCTTGTTGAACTCAATCACCTTGAAGTCGAGCTCCTCGCCCAGCTGAGCCTGAGTGCCGTCTTCCTTAACGAGGTGCTTAGGAGTGGCGAAACCTTCAACACCGTGCTCCAGTGCGATCACAGCGCCCTTGTCCAGAACCTCTACAATCTTACCAGTGTGGATAGAATCCTGAGTGAAGATGGTCTCGAAGGTGTTCCAAGGGTTCTCCTCAAGCTGCTTGTGACCGAGCGACAGACGACGGTTGTTCTTGTCGATGTCCAAAACCTGAACCTCGATGTCGGCACCAATCTGAGTGAACTCTGAAGGGTGCTTGATCTTCTTGGTCCAAGAGAGGTCGCTGATGTGGATCAAGCCGTCAACACCTTCCTCAATCTCAACGAACACACCGAAGTTGGTGAAGTTGCGAACCTTGGCGGTGTGCTGAGAGCCAACAGGGTATTTCTCTTCGATGTTGCTCCATGGATCTTCCTTAAGCTGCTTCACGCCGAGCGACATCTTGCGCTCCTCGCGGTCCAAGGTCAGGATCACTGCCTCTACCTCGTCGCCTACCTTCATGAAGTCCTGAGCACTGTGGAGGTGTGCGCTCCAGCTCATCTCGCTTACGTGGATCAAACCTTCCACACCTGGAGCAATCTCGATGAATGCACCGTAGTCGGCCATTACCACTACCTTGCCCTTCACCTTGTCGCCTACCTTCAGGTTTGGATCCAGGGCATCCCATGGATGTGGAGTCAGCTGCTTCAAACCGAGGGCGATGCGCTTCTTCTCGTCGTCGAAGTCGATGATCACAACGTTCAGCTTCTGATCCAGCTCCACCACTTCCTTCGGATCGCTTACGCGGCCCCAAGACAGGTCGGTGATGTGGATGAGTCCGTCAACGCCACCCAAGTCGATGAACACACCGTAAGAGGTGATGTTCTTAACCGTACCCTCGAGAATCTGACCTTTCTCAAGCTTGCTGATGATCTCTTTCTTCTGCTGCTCAAGCTCGGCCTCGATGAGTGCCTTGTGGCTGACAACAACGTTGCGGTATTCCTGATTGATCTTCACAATCTTGAACTCCATCGTCTTGCCAACGAATGTATCGTAGTCGCGGATAGGTTTCACGTCGATCTGGCTGCCTGGCAAGAATGCCTCTGTGCCGAATACATCTACGATCATACCACCCTTCGTGCGGCATTTCACGAAACCCTTTACGATCTCGTCGTTCTCCAATGCGGCGTTCACACGCTCCCATGAGCGGGCCTGGCGGGCTTTCTTGTGAGACAGGATCAACTGACCTTTCTTGTCTTCCTGGCTCTCAATGTAAACCTCTACCTCGTCGCCAACTTTCAACTCTGGGTTGTAGCGGAATTCGCTGCGTGGGATGATACCCTCGCTCTTGTAGCCGATGTTCACAACAACCTCACGGTCGTTCATGCCGGCTACCACACCATCTACAACGTCGTTGTCGTTTACCTTGTTGAGGGTGGATTCGTAGGCTTTGGCTGCCTCAGCCTTGTCGGCTGCAGTGGCACCGTCGTTCTCAAACGCTTCCCAGTCAAAACCTTCCAGCGGTTTAATGTCTTTTGTGTTCATAAAAATAAATAAATTGTTTTGAAAAAATTAATAATGTTAGACTTTATGTTGATAAATCTAATTTCCAAATTCCAGCACATCTGCTCCGGCATCGGCAAGCCTCTGTCCCAGAGCGCTGTGGCGCAGAAAAAACCATGGATTTCGGCTTCACCACCGTCATCCATGTGCTCTTCACGCAAAATCGGAATGCAAAGTTACGCCTTTTTTGCCAATAAACCAAACATTTACGCCTTTTTCTTCTCTTCCTCTCCTAAAAATATAAACCGAAAATTTGGAATCTGTGCCCAAATTTTATACTTTTGCACTTAAATGAGGCGTAACACAAAATGAACTGATGTTGTACCGTACCTCTTCCTGACGTTTTGCTTACGTTGAGTGGAGACGACGCATCTTGCGTCGTTACTAAGGGACTTGCTCATTGTTCATACCCAACCGCTTGTAGAGACTTACTTTATGTATGTCCGAAAATTTAAATTTGGAACCCAGAACTAAATCAACCTGACAATTAATATATTGCCCGATATGACTCCCAACCTCTATCCGCTTCTTTTCCAGCCGAATCTCCACACTGTAGTTTGGGGAGGACACCGTCTGCGGCCATATAAGGGGATGGAGAAAAACGATGATCCTGTGGGAGAAAGCTGGGAGGTCAGTGCCGTCCCGTCAAGTCTCAGCATCATCAGCAACGGACAGTACCAAGGCAAAGACCTCGTGTCCGTCATCAATACCGCCCCCGAACGCTTCCTGGGGAAAGCAGTGGCAAGCCAATATCACGGACAGATGCCGCTTCTCGTCAAGTTCATCGATGCCCAGAAAGACCTCAGTGTTCAGGTTCACCCCAACGATGAAATGGCCAAGAGGGTACACGGAAAAATGGGAAAGACGGAGATGTGGTATGTTATCGATGCCGAGCCCGACAGCTTCCTTTATGCGGGGTTCAACCGCAAAATCACCAAGGAGGAATATAAGAGGAGGGTGGAGGACGGCACCATCATCGACGTGCTGGCCAAGCATCAGGTCAAGCCGGGCGATGTGTTCTATCTGCCGGCTGGTCGTGTCCATGCCATCTGTGGAGGCATACTCCTCGCGGAGGTTCAGCAGTCTTCGGATGTCACCTACCGTATTTTCGACTACAACCGGCCGGGCATGGATGGAAAACCACGCGAACTCCACACCGAACTGGCGGCACAGGCGCTCGACTTCAAGGTCATGGACGAATACCGCACCGTCTATTCGGAGTTCCTCAACAATGCCAACCTGGTTATCAGCTCCCCTTATTTCAGCGTCCGTGTCCTCGAACTCTCACAGCCCATGCACAGAAACCTCGTCAAGTACGACAGTTTCATCATCTCTATGTGCGTAAGGGGGGAATGCACCATCAAAATCCGTGCAACGGGACACCAAATCACCCTCTCTGAAGGACACACCTGTTTCATTCCAGCGGAAATCGCTGACTACGACGTCATTCCCCTCACGGCAAAAACAAAGGTCCTTGATGCCTTTATCGACAACAAGGACCGTAGTTTCACGCGACGTGTCACGCGTTTCCTCCATATCTCACAAAAATAACTTCTTTTTCCTTTCTGCCATTGGCCAATACTGTCCGCATGGCTCCAGTCGCCCGGATGGCAAAAAGCCTAAAGTCTAAAGTCTAACGTCTAAAGTCTAAATCGCTTTATCACCTCACCATTATCTTC
>OMUD01000060.1 GCA_900314125.1 uncultured Prevotellaceae bacterium
ATGACAATCAGCGTTTTCCTATCCATTTCAGCACCTTGATGCTGAGTTCAAAAAGCAGATAGAGAGGAAAAGTGACGATGATGAGCGTCATGATGTCGGGAGGCGTGATGATGGCAGCCACAATCATAATGAGGATGAAGGCATGCTTCCGGTACTTCTGAAGCAAGCCTGCGGTGATGACCCCCATCTTCCCCAAGAAAAAAGCGATGACTGGCAACTGGAACACAATGCCCATGACCAAGGTGAGAGAGACAAAGAGGTCGAAATAGGAATCGATGGTGATGTTGCTCTCCACCTGTTCCGACACACTGTAGGTGCCCAAAAAACGGAAAGAAATAGGGAAAAGGATGAAATAGGTGATGAGCACGCCCACAATGAAAAGGATATAGATGGTCACTGCCGTCTTTGTTGCGTAGCGCCGCTCATTGTCGTAGAGAGCGGGAGAGATGAACCTGAACAGTTCATAGAGGATGTAGGGAGAGGAAAAGAGCAGACCAAGATAGAAGGAGGTGGAAAGGTGGGTCATGAACTGACTTGATAGCTCTGTGGCGATCATCTTCACATGATATTCCTGAAAATGGAAGTCGATGCCCATGGCGTTCATCGCCGACTCCAGCCATCGGTAGGTCATGAAGTCCCAGTGGCTCGGAGCAAGGAGAATGTCAAAGGTCAGTTCCTTGAAACAGAAAATCACCACTCCGATGGACAATGCCACTCCGAGCACACGAAAAAGCATACGGCGCAACACCTCAAGATGTCCGCCGAATGTCATGTCCTGTCTGTCAGCTGAATGTCCGCCCGAGGGATTCGCCATCAGTCCTTACTTTCTTTGCTCTCCGACTTCGTGTCGTCCGAACCGCTGTCAACCGGTTCGTTCATGCCCTGCTTGAAGCTGCTCACGCCCTTGCCCAGACCTTTCATCAGTTCCGGAAGCTTCTTGCCTCCGAAGAGGAGAAGGGCGATGGCGGCAATCAGAATCAGCTCTGTGGTGCCTATGAATAAAAGATGCATCATTATATGGTTTTAATTAGGATTTTCTATCAGATGTGATTGCAAAGGTACAAAAGTAATTTGAAAATAAAAAGTTTTTCAACATTATTATCCCTTTCATCTTTAAGGGAAAAAGACGGGAAAATGAAGATTTTTCCATAATATTTTCATTTTCTCATGCTTTTCATTATCTTTGCATTCAGATAGTTTTCATTTTCTCATACTATGAACTGGGAATACATACTCCGCATCGTCATAGCGGCTCTCTTGGGAGGAGCCATCGGATTGGAAAGGGAATACCGCGCCAAAGGGGCGGGATTCCGCACCCATTTCCTCGTGGCACTGGGCAGTGCGTTGCTCATGGTGCTTTCCCAATATGGCTTTATGGACTTGCTGGTGGAAAACGCAGACAAGTCCATCAGGCTCGACCCATCACGTATCGCAGCCCAGGTGGTGTCTGGAATCGGTTTTATCGGTGCTGGAACCATTATTTTCCAAAAGCATGTGGTGAAAGGCCTGACCACTGCTGCCGGAATATGGGTTGTAGGCGCCATCGGAATGGGGTGCGGAGCAGGCATGTACGTCATCAGCATTGCCACCACCGTCTTGGTGCTCCTTGGACTGGAATCCATGAATTTCCTGCTCAGCAAATTCGGGGCAAGGGCGTTCAGCGTGAGGTTCACAGCAGAGAACCTCAACGACATCAACGCGGTCATCGAGCGCCTTCGCAGGCTGCATGTGGAACTGGAATCCTACAAGATGGAAGACAAGCACACATCCACCGGCGTGCTCTACAACGTGACCATGGAGATGAAAGTGATGAAAAACAAGTTCAAGCGCAGGATTCTCGATATCATGAGGGAATTCGAAGGCGTCACACTTGAAGAGATAGAATAAACCTTTTTAAAACCTTTTTTAAAAAAACATGATGAAAAAACTGACAATCACCATGCTCTTTCTCGCAGTGGCCAGCCTGACATTTGCAGGTGAGAGAAAACACAGCATTCCGCAGCCGACAACGGCCACAGCCACTTATGCAGGAGTTACGTTCTCCATGTGGGGCACCATCGGCGGAGAAGAGGCAATGATGGAGATGAACGGCATGAATGGGACGTTCGAGTACAACAACATCAAGCGGAAACTGAAATTCGTGTCCTACAACAGAAAAACCAGAAAACTCATCCTGAAAGAGTACGATTTGAAAGGAAGGTATATCGGACGTTTCACCGGCACCTACCACCTTGCGTTCGACAAAGATCTTGGAACGGACGTGGGAAGCTACAAAGGGGTGTTCTACAACAAAGAGGGTGGATACGCCAACTTCACACTTCACTGCGACTGAGCACACGAACGGCCCAGCACAAGGATGGCCTCTGGCCCCATATTGAAAAGCAGGTCAACCACACTGAGGTTGGGCCTGAATGAACTTTTGTCGGAAAACACCTGATAATAAGGCTCCGGAATGAATCCGGGGTCTTTTTCTATGCCTACCTTTGGAGAAATCAAATACCTGTAATCCTGCAATTCCTTGCCAGCGGTCACCTCATCCGGATCAAGGAACTGCCCTGTGGGGCGTAGTTCACAGTCGATTCCCATCAGCTCCATGCATTTGTGGATAAGCGCCTCATTGAAATCAAGCAGAAACTCATAACGACGCTCATAGAACGGGCGGAAATCATCCTGATAGTACTCAAAGAAAGGGGTGTTGAAATACGAGGATTCAAGGGCATGCCAATGTTTGATGCGCCAATCGTCGTGGTCGCTGATGCGCATGTCCTTCACCAGCCGTGAGCCATCAGACGGCTTCTCCACCGGCACACTGAGCGCAATCGGTCCTTCCGGAGCATCTATCACGCAACGGTTGCGGTAGGTCTGTTTGTGGTAGCTCTCCCATTGCTCCACATACACAACAGGATTTGCCACCAGTTTCGAAAACCATTGAACCGGTGGCAAATAAGCAGTACTCAGCAATATAGTGGGATGTGTGTCGATAATCAAAGGATTTTATGCGTCCCTTTCCTGTTTCCTCTGAAGGCTTTTGACAGGAAACGGAATGCGAAAAGGGAAAAGCCGCGGATTACTTGATGTCGCCCACCCATTTGAACAGGCGGTTCCAACGATAAGTGGAGGCCTCAGGGTTGTTGTCAGGCGATATGGAGAGCCAGATGAACAGCGGCTTGCCCACCACATGATCCTCCGGCACAAAGCCCCAATAGCGGGAGTCGGCTGAATTGTGGCGGTTATCACCCATCATCCAATAGTAATCCATCTTGAACGTATAGGAATCGGCTTTCTGCCCATTGATAAAGATACCGTCGCGGCGGATGTCGAGTTGGTTGCCCTCATACGTGCGTATTGGACGCTCATAAATAGCGATGTTCTCCATGTTGAGGTCAATCTTCATGCCCTTGGCAGGAATCAACACCGGACCGTAATTGTCGCGCGTCCAACCATAGTCGTGGTCAAGTGGATATAGACGGCCGAAATAACCGTCCTTGATTTCCACGATGCTGTCCACCAGGTCGGTCATCTTCTCCAAGGCGGCCTTCGACTGATAGGTCAGCGCCATGCCGTTGTTGCGGTCGAGAATCCGCGAGCGGTCCTCATCGGAGATGCCCAGGTCAGCGCAGACTTTGTCGGACAAGATCTGACCATTCTTGGTATAGACCTTATAATTGAACTGCACCAACTCCGGCTGCGGTTTCTTCTCACCATCCACATACACCACCTTGTCCCTGATTTCAAAGGTCTGGCCTGGCAAACCCACGCAACGTTTCACATAATTCTCGCGGCGGTCGGCAGGACGGGTGATGATTTTGCCGTATTGGTTCTGCTGTGACTTCACCACCTGTTTTCCAAGGTCGTAGAGCTTGTTGAATTGCTCCATCTGTCCCACCGTGGAGGAATCGCGTGTGATGAGCAGCGACTGATCCTGCTCGTATGCCACCTGGCATCCCAGCTCAAAGCAAAGCGAATAGAAGTCGTTCGGATAGTTCACCGCCACCGTGTCGCCTGCGGGATAGTTGAACACCACGATGTCGCCCCACTCCACATTGCCGAAGCCTTTGGCACGGCGGTATTCCCACTGAGGCCATTCGATATACGACTTGCAGTTGAGCACCGGAATGGTGTGCTGGGTCAGCGGAAGAGTCAGCGGAGTCTGAGGAATACGAGGACCATACGACAGCTTCGACACGAGAAGATAGTCGCCCGTGAGCAGTGACTTCTCAAGCGATGAGGATGGTATTTTATAGTTCTGGAAAAAGAAGTTGTTGACAAAATACACCGCCACCAGCGCAAACACGATGGCATCCACCCAACTCATGATGGTGTTGGTGACCGGCTGGTCCTCCTTCTTCCACCATGTCCAGTTGATTTTCTTGGTGATATAGAGGTCGAAGATGAATGGCAGCACAAGCAGTCCCCACCAGCTGCCGAGCCAATAGATGAAGAGGAGCCAGAGAATGGCGGCTACTGAGAACTTCACCCATTTCACCCATGCTGGCTTCACTTTCTGCTCCTTACTTTCTTTTTCCTTAACTTTCTTGGTCTTTATCTTGGAATAATCCGGTTTACTTGAAAATAATCCCATTTCGACAAACGTTTATGCTGTTATTGGAGGTTGCCTTAAAATTTGAACAGGTCGTCTGTGGTGAGCAACCCTGTATGATCTTTCGTGTACTCGGCGGCCAGGACGGCTCCCAAAGCGAAGCCTTGACGGGAATGAGCATCGTGAGTGATGGTGATGCAGTCGGCTTCCGAATCGTAGGTGAGGGAATGGATGCCAGGAACCTCACCCCGACGGATGCTGTCGATACGCAGCTTGTCGGCCGGCTGGTCTTTCGTGCCATCAATGGTCCCGTCTGGGTTGTGCACCTCGCCCACAGTCCAGCCATCCTTGCGGTCAAGCTGGCTGATCACGCCTTCTGCCAATGTGATGGCAGTGCCAGATGGGTGGTCGAGCTTGTGGATATGGTGGACTTCCTCCATGCTCACATCGTACTGAGGGAATCCATTCATGATCTTGGCCAGATATTTGCTCACTGCGGAGAATATCGCCACGCCCACACTGAAATTGGAAGCCCAGAACAAGGTTTTTCCCTCTTCCTCACATGCTTTGCGCACATCATCGCCATGTTCCTTGAGCCAGCCTGTGGAACCCGACACCACTTTCACGCCGGCTGCCCAGGCTTTCAGGTAGTTGCTGTATGCCACGTGCGGAGCGGTGAACTCAATCGCCACATCGGCGCTCTTGAAGGCATCAGAATTAAAATCCTCTTGGTTGTCGATGTCGATCACGCTTACAATCTCATGACCGCGGCTGATGGCAATCTGCTCTATCATCTTGCCCATCTTTCCATATCCTATCAGTGCTATTTTCATCTTTTTCTCATTTTTTCTTCTGCAAAGTTAAGCATTTAAATATAAAAAACTTATCTTTGAACTGTTTTTTTATGCAATATTAAGGGAATTACCCCCACAACCTGAATATGGAAGAGCTGATACACTACGTCTGGAAACACAAGATTTTCCCACTCAAAGCACTGGCCACCACTGACGGACACCCCATCGAGGTGATCGACCCCGGTCTCCACAACCACGGGGCTGGCCCGGATTTCTTCAATGCGAAAGTACGGATTGACGGACAGTTGTGGGTTGGCAACGTGGAAATCCACGTCAGAGCGTCGGACTGGTTTCGCCACAACCATCAGTCTGACCCGGCATACGACAACGTCATCCTGCATGTGGTGGGCATTGACGATGCCAAGGTTCCCTACCCCCACTCTCCTCAGCGCATCATTCCGCAGATGGTGCTCGGTGTGCCCGACTATATAAAAGAGAACTACGACGGGCTGGCCCGTGCCGACACTTTTCCAAGATGTGCCCATGTGGTCAGCAGTTTCCCGAAACTGGTGGTCCATTCCTGGATGTCCGCACTTCAGGTAGAAAGGCTGGAAGAGCGCAGCAAGGCGGTGAAGGAGCGGTGGGAGGCACTGGGAAGAAACTGGGAAGAGACGCTCTTCGTGACCATCGCACGCAATTTCGGATTTGGGAAAAATGGAGATGCATTTGAGCGGTGGGCAAAGTCTTTTCCCCTCATCAGCCTGGGAAAACACCGCGACTCGCTCATGCAGATTGAAGCCGTGTTCTTCGGACAGGCGGGCATGCTCAATGACCCTCATGAGGACTACAGCGCCTACTACCGCCAAATCAGAAGCGAGTACCTGTTCATGCAAAAGAAATTCTCTCTCAAGCCGATTGACCCAACCTTGTGGAAGATGATGCGGCTCAGACCAGAGAATTTCCCGCAGGTGAGAATCGCACAGCTCGCCATGCTTTACTATCAAAACCGTCTGGATATGTCGCGGCTGATTGAGGCTGCCGATAGGGAGGCCATCCATCAGTTGTTGCAGACTAACGTGAGCGACTACTGGACATCGCACTACTCTTTCAAGGACGAAGAGTCGCCTCAAAGTGGAAAACGGATCTCACCGGCATCCATCGACCTCATCATCATGAACTCCGTCGTTCCGCTGCTGTTTGCCTACGGGCGATACAAAGGAGACGATTCGCTGTGCGACCGTGCCTTCGACTTGATGGAACAGCTGAAACCGGAAAACAACCGATACATCAGGGATTGGGAGAATGCGGGCATCAGTTGCGAGTCGGCAGCCGACTCACAGGCGCTCATGCAGTTGTCAACCAAATACTGTGAGCCTCACAACTGCCTCAGATGCCGGTTCGGAGTGGAGTATATCCGCCGCACTCCTAATTTTTTGTCTGAGGAACAGGAGGTGCGGGAGAAGCAGGAGGAGCAGGACTGAGAATCTTCCTATAGGCTTCTGAATCAGAGAGAATCTCAGAAGCCTTCTTCACGTCATCATCGTCGATGATAGCCTCTCGGATGGTGCCCGACTGATAATAATAACGGCGCATCAGCTCAACAGCCATCATCTGCTTGATTTCCTTTTTATAGCGATCCATCTCTTTCGAGAGGTTGTGCTCCAACTTCTTTTCCAATGCCTCAAACTCTGGCTGTGCCTCTTCATAGTAGCCTTCAAACTTGGCGGTTTTCTTCAATTCCTCCAACTGCTTCAGCGACAGGCGGTCGTATTTGAACTTGCGTTCCTGAGCCAACGCCTTCAATGCCTCAAAATCATCGTCGGTGATTTCAAACTCATCGACGTCGGGAATAGTAGGATGGTTGGCATAGTAAGTGGACCCCCAGTCGGTGAGGACGTCGTCATTCGAAATATAATAAACGATGTTCGCCATCGTGTCGTGCTTCACCTCAATGTCGGGCTTGATGCCGTTGCCATCAAGCACCACACGGCCTGCAGCTGTGTGGAACACCGTGGCGAGACTGTCGGGCGTGCGGCCATCACCACCTTTCTCACGTTTTTTCTTATAATCAATAGCTTGAATGCAGCGGCCGCTCACAATATAGTATTTAGCGGTGGTTAGCTTGATGTTGGAACTGAACGGAAGGTCGCGGGGTGACTGAACCAACCCCTTGCCGTATGTCCTGGCACCGACAATCACAGCACGGTCCAAGTCCTGAAGAGAGCCGGCCAGAATCTCAGAAGCAGATGCTGTGCTGTGGTTCACCAACACACAGAGCGGGATATTGAGGTCAAGTGGCTCACGGGTGGTGCTGTAGCTGGAGCTGCTCAGACGGGTCTTCCCTTTCGTCTCCACGATGGTCTTCCCTTTTGGAACGAAGAGATTCACAATCTTCACTGCCTCTGCCAACAAACCGCCGCCATTGCCGCGAAGGTCGATAATCAGACTCTCCGCACCTTTCTCTTTCAGGGAGATGACGGCCTTGCGCATGTCGGACGAGCAGTTTTCCGTGAACTGGCTCAGATTGATATAGCCAATCTTACTTCCGTCAACTCCTTCTGCCACGTTTTTCGGACCCAGCAGCCCATAGTAAGGGATGTCGGGAGTCTTGATTTTCCGGCGTGTGATTTTAAAATCGCGGGTGGAATTCTCTCCGGGACGCTGCACCTGCAACACAAATGTGGTGCCCGGCTCCCCTCGGAGCATGTCGCTCACCTCACTCACTGTCTTTCCTTTCAAATCGGTGTTGTCAATCTTCTTCAGAACATCACCGATATGCAATCCCACCTCAGCGGCCGGCATGCCCTCGTAGGGCTCAGCTATCATCACCGTGGAGTCGGACCGCATACGGATGATGCTGCCGATTCCGCCGTATTTACCGGTTGTCAGCATCTTCAGCTCCTCAATATCCTCTTCTGGATAATAGTCGGTGTAGGGGTCCAAGGAAGCGAGCATAGCATCAATGCCCTTTCCCACCAACGCATCAGCATCGAGGGAGTCAACATAATACATGTCAAGCTCTTTGTACAAGGCATTGAATATCTCCAGATTCTTCGACACCTGAAAACTGTGGTCCTGCTTCTTTTTCTTCGGTTTCTGTGCCGATGCCGGCAATGCCAGCAACATGGCCAGCAACAATATAAAGGTCTTTCTCATCGTCTTTTCTCTTTACTTCTGCGAAGTTACGAAATAAAAAGAACATTGAAGAATCTCAGAATAAGAAAATCTGAAATAGTTTTGTTTT
>OMUD01000036.1 GCA_900314125.1 uncultured Prevotellaceae bacterium
TTGTATCAATGACCCAAGAATTCCTTTACCCATTGAAAAACAAATAGGTATCAACGTTGATGTGTTTCCATTAAATCATTGCTCTTTTGATAATCCAAAACTAAAAAGGCTCAGATTATTACAAAATTGGAAACGCAGAATCTATACAGAATCAACCAGTTGCAAAAAGAACAAACATATCATAAAGAAGATTCTACAATTTATATCACCATTATCTCATAAGGATTTTCAAGATAAAATTCATAAAATTGTCATCTCGATAAACGAAGGAGACATGCTGGCAAATTTATTCAGTCCTTACGGATTAAAGGAATTTATGCCAAATGATTATTTTGGTGAACCGGTTCTTTACCAATTTGAAGGCACTAAATTATTAGGACCTTGTAAACCACACGAATACCTCACGCAACTATATGGAGATTACATGCAACTTCCTCCTAAAGAAAAAAGGTTGGTGCATGCTGATGAGATTTTTTTGAGATAAATAGATATCTTCTTTATTCTTTTGTTATGAGAATCTTTTTTTTCGCAAGTTTTGGAGATTTCGATGAAATACCAGCAGGTGGAGGCCAAACTGCTGCAAGGCGATTGCTCATTTTATTGAAATCCCTAGGATATGAAGTCAACATATACAATAGGCATCGAAACAATGATCTCAAAGGATGGCGAAATAAAATTTATAAATTATTCTGGGGGGTGTTTGATCCTATATGCTTTGGATGCGAACTATTATTTAAAAGACGCAATGATTCCATAGTATTTTTTATGACCTATGCTGGTTCTCTTATTCCATTTGACTTCTTCATCAGCACAATCACAAGAATTCTTTGTTTCAGAACAATAGAATATTTAGCTGGAGGGGGGACAAAAAAGCTTTATGAAAAAGGAAGTTCCATATATCGGGCACTATTTAAATGGACAACCCGCAATTTTTATGAAGTCATGCTTGAAGGCACTGAGAACATCTCACTGATTAAGAATGTAAGCAATGTCAGGACTTTTCACCTTCCAAATTTCACAGAAGACGGCTTTGCTCCAACTCAATACCCAGCAAAAGGCAAGGATACTGTAAACATTATTTATTTTGGAAGAATTTGCGAAGAAAAAAACATTCTATTGTCATTAGACATTTTCGATGAAATCTGCAAACACAATGACTCTCTCTTCTTTACTATAATCGGCAACGGGCCAGACGAATATGTAAGAAAAGTAGAAAACAGGATTGCAACATCAAAAAATTCCCACAAAATAAAACGTATTGATAAAGTTAATCATGAGGCTCTCCGTGAGATTCTTGTAAATCAACACATATATCTTTTTCCATCAAATGAGCCTCGAGAAGGGCACAGTAATGCTTTAAATGAAGCTATGTCATGGGGTGTCATTCCGATTGTCAGTTCCAACAATTTTCTTCCGAGCATTGTAGGTGATTCTTTTTTAGTCGCTAAAGATTTTGAAACGGTTTCTTATGTACAGATACTACTTGCGTTGATCAATGATAAAAATTTATTATCAACAAAATCGCATCAAGTATACGAAAGAGTGAGAGATAATTTCACCCAATCCATTGTGAAATCCAATTTGGAACATGAATTAAAAGAAATATTCAATAGAAAAAAATAAAGGATTAATTATGGCATATATAAAGACCAATTTAGGAAAATTGTATTACAAACCCAAAATTTTGTATGTAGGCATAAAGCAAATTGACAGAGAAGTGGCTTTTAACAATCTATATGATGTATACCATATACTCAAAAGACACAATCTTAAGGTATGTCCTTTTATAGGTACTTTATTAGGGATTATTAGGGAAAACAACTTTATTGAATGGGATGAAGACATTGACCTATATATTTTGAAAGAAGATGAAGAATCCCTAAAAAATGTTTTATGGGATTTTGTAGATAATGGCTTTGATGTAGTTCGGTATGAACGCAGAGGATTGTATACTATCATGCGAAATAATGAATATATTGATTTTTATATCCTTCACAACATAACTCCCACCCTTCGTTGGTCGGGAGGGCTTGATTTTGTTTTTGAGAAATATTTATCTGACACGATTGAATGGGATTTCAAGGGAATCCAAGTATGTGTGCCAAGAGAATATGAAGAGTTTCTTACTCTAAGGTACGGTAATTGGAGAACACCTGTAAAATATGCAGATTTTGAGATAAAGGGAATAAAAAAATTGCTTTCCAAATCATCGTATATTATAAAGAACAGTTTACCTGACTTTTTATACTACAAGATGCTTCATCAATATCACAAAAAAGATTTGAAAAAATTCATAAACGAATGCAAGAAAAAGAGTATAAAAATTCCAGACAACATTATACTCTAACCTTATAACAGCAACGATGAGATAATTCAAATTAATCAGAAACATTAACAGTGGTTATTTACATAAATAATATTTATGATTACAGAAAAAGACGGCTGCCTTATCTTTGATGGTTACAAGCTAATTAAGGATTCTTTGGATTGTGTTCCTATGGATGCAAAGAACATAATCAATACGATAAGTCCTAATTCCTATGGAATTTCCGTAAAAAACCAAGACATGAACGATGCTTTGAAAGGTGCTGACTATCTAGACCTTGATGGGGTATATTTTGGTTGGCTCCCATGGTTCCGATATGGAAAAAAAGCAAAAAGGATAACAGGTTGGGACTGTTTTAAATATTACGCACAAAAATTAAACGATAATAACGGAAAGTTGTTTCTATTAGGCTCAACAGAAGAAACCCTTGGATTAATGAAGAAAAAAATGTCTAAGGAATATCCTCATGTTACGGTAGAAACATATTCTCCCCCATTCAAACAAGAATTCGATTCTGAGGACAACCGAAAGATCCACCAAGCTATCAATTCATTTAAACCAGATGTCCTTGCAATAGGAATGACTGCACCAAAGCAGGAAATCTGGGCTTATCAAAACAAAGACTTCTGTGATTTTCACGTTAGTATCGCCATAGGAAATGTCTTTGACTGGTATGCTGGAAATTCAAAGCGGCCGAATAGTTTTTGGCAAAAAATAGGGATGGAATGGCTTGTTAGAATATTCTATCGACCTGAAATATTCAAACGAAACATCGGTAATCAGATGATTTTTTTCAAGCATCTATTCCTAACCCTTATTAGGATAAGGCCCTTTAACAAAAATACGCCAGAATTAAGAAACAAATAAACTAAAACTCATTGATAATGATAAGAGCAGCAATTATTGGATTAGGAAAAATGGGGATGAGCCATGCAGCAATTCTTGGAGGTATTCCCAATGTTCAGTTGGTAGCAGTGTGCGACACCGACAATCTTCTTCAGAGTGCATTCAAAAAATTAACCACAATAGAATGCTATACGGACTATAAAAAGATGATTGATGAAGTGAAGCCTGACTGTGTTTATGTTGTAACTCCAACAAAACTTCATTATGATATGGTTATGTATGCACTTGAAAAAGGATGCCATGTGTTTTGCGAAAAACCATTTGCGCTTACATTAGAACAAGGAACAGCTATGGTGGAAAAAGCAAAATCAAAAGGATTGGTAAATCAAGTTGGTTATCACAACCGCTATATTGGAACATTCAATAGAATGAAGCAACTTCTATCAGAAGGAGTGATTGGAAAGCCTTTCCATTTTATTGGCGAAGCCTATGGACCAGTGGTTCTTAAAAGAAAAGGTGGAACATGGCGCTCAGATAAAAAGAATGGAGGAGGATGTATTGAAGATTATGCCGCACACGTTCTCAATTTGATCAACTATGTCACTGGATCAAATCTGATTGAATGTAGTGGTATTCAAATGCCAAGTATATTCTCAAGTGAAGTGGATGATGCAGTTTATGGTTCTCTAAAACTTGCGAATGGTCTTCAAGGTCAAATCTCAGTCAATTGGAGTGATGACACCGTCAGGAAAATGACGACATCCATAAAAATTGAAGGTGATGAGGGAAAACTTGAGGCTGATGCAACAACACTCAAGGTTTACGTTAAAGAAGACAAACCGAACTATTCTCTCGTGAAAGGTTGGAACTTCATTTATATCACAGATGTTACAGATATCGTAAGTTTTAATTTAAGAGGAGAAGAATACACAGCAGAGAGTGAGGCATTCATCAACAGCATTATAACAGGTAAAATAGATTCAAGAAATTCTTTTGAGAATGCACTGCAAACAGATTATATAATAAAGAAAATGGAAGCAAACGTTGGAGAGAATCAATAAAAACAAATAAAACCTACAAAAAACAATAATAATGGACCGAGTTATTTTAGGTGACAATCAATTTTTTGCAGTCAATCACTTATCTGACGAAAGAAGCCGTGCACAAGCTCTACGTTTCAAAAATGACCAATCAATATTAGATGTGATTGACACTGCCATTGATTGCGGCATAAATACATTCATGTGTACGACACACGACCGTATTGCCAACATCATAGATTTGATGAAAAAGAATCCAAAACGATACGAAAAATTCAACTTTCACCCTTGTATGCCTTATGCTCATAAATATGCAAATGCTGTGACAGAATTAGGCATCATGGGAACATTAAAAGCGTATATTCCTGGCAATATATTGGCTGTGGCATCTAAAGCTGGTCTCGCCTATGTCAGAAAGGATTTCCCCACCTTGATGGAATTACTGATTGATGCGGAAATGAAAATGTTCAGAGGGATGAATACTCCTGTGATTTTTTTGCAAAATGTAATTGTTGACTTACTCTACGGTCTAGGTATGGATGAGATTTTCGTTCACTATGCAGAATATATAAAAAAGAAATATAATGCTGAGCCTGGTTTTATCACAATGAATATGCCACGAATGGTTGACATGTGTGAACGTATTGGCATTAAGAATCCTATAATATGTTCCAGTATCAACAAAATCGGATTTAGGATGAGTGGAAGCATCGAGGAATATGAAGAATATTTGAACTCTGACAGAGAATTCCGTCCAATGGCCATGCAATGCCTTGCCGCAGGAGCATTAAAACCGGATGAAGCAATGGAATATGTGACACGCTTCCCAAAAATAGAATCAGTATTATTTGGAGCATCAAGTAAAGCACATATTGAACAGACAAAGGAATTAATAGAGAAGGGGTTCGCAAGACAATAGTTTATTCCATCAGAAAAAAGACGCTGCATCTTTTTTTTCGATGAAGGGATACACACAGGTGCTGAACATACGGGTTCGGAATGTCCGGATGGAAGAGCTGCTGGCAGCCTATAAGGAAGGGGCGCTGTTCACTCCAAATGCCGACCATATCGTGCGGCTTCAAACGCAGGAAGAATTCTACCGGGCTTACCGGCAGGCTGAGTGGGTGGTGTGCGACA
>OMUD01000214.1 GCA_900314125.1 uncultured Prevotellaceae bacterium
TGCAAATTTAATGAAAAAAAGTGACATTGCTACGCATATTTTTGCTTAATTTTTGCCATGTCAACATATCATATATTTTTCGTAATCCCTATATGCTTTTATGAAATTTTCCATAATATCAAAAGCTGCAACTTCTTTTAAAGAAATTGCAGCTTTTACAACAAATATGGTTACGTAATTCTAATTTGGCTTTTGTCATCCCGACAATACCTATTGTGAGTAAAGATTTTCTTTTTCACGATGCAAAGTTACTGACTTTTATCAGATTCCACAATACCCTGAAATAGGTAATTTTGACAGTAATGACGATAAATAGTGGGTATTAACCTTACTTTTTGATTCTAATTACTGAGAAAGAGTAAGCAGGAGCCGTATATTCGGTATCTTTAGAAATGTGTAAAGAAGTCGTCTCCGGCTTGATGTTCTTATCGGATGGAAGTCCTTTCAATACTTCAACCGTTGATTCACAATCAAGGTCTTCTCCATCGATGTCAAGCTTGATTGGCGTATTGAACGGTGTGATATTGACAATCTTAATGATGATTGCGCCATCAGTGGTGGTTACAACTGAACTTTTCAATCGCAGATTGGCAGCATTATGCTCTCTTTCAACGGATTTTCCATTGCGATCTTCTGAGATTGCCTTAACATTCATGTCGGAATAGACATACCGGTTGCCAGAGTTGTTTCCGCACATCTTCTGAACATAATAATTCACGGTTGGATGAACTTCTGTATTCGTAAAATAAATAAGGTCTGGATTCCATTGCGTATGTCCTTCTTTGGCAAGTAGGGGAGCATAGCTGGACATAACAACCACATCTGCGTTTCGTTCGAGATTTGTCACATGAAGGGCTTCTGCAAGAGCATTCTCAAGATTATTGCCACGTGATGCCCATTCACCTAAATATACTTTTGTCCCTTCACGGTCATAGGTGTCGTAATAGTTCTGACTATTGATATACCATCCTGGGTCAACATAATAATGCTCATCAACTATATCTATTTTTTCTTCTTTTGCCAGTTTCCAGCCATATTCATAGTCCGAGCCTTCGAAAAATGGACCAACTGTACCCACTATCTTTATTTCTGGATATTTTGATTTTATCTTTTTGTGGATATAATTGAATCGTTCAACGAAAACGTCGCTAATCAAGTCCTCATTGCCCACACCAAGCATTTTCAAGTTGAATGGAGCAGGATGTCCTGCATCTGCACGCATTTTTGCCAGTTTGGATGTCTTCGGATCACCATTAGCCCACTCAATCAAGTCCATCAACTCTTGAGTGTAGGCATCCATTTCTTCCATAGGCAGGCCACCTTGCTGGCCAAAACCGCCAACAGATGAGTTTTGACAACAAACACCAGCTGGAAGAACAGGCAATGGTTCTGCACCGATGTCTTCACAAAATTGGAAATACTCATAGAATCCCAAACCCTTCGATTGATGGTAATGCCAGATATTTGGTTGGCTTTTCCTCTCCCAAAGCGGACCTATGGTTTCTATCCACCTGTACATGTTGTCAAGACCGTTGCCATGGCTCACACATCCACCAGGGAAGCGGATGAACCGTGGTTTTAAATCTGCTAAGGCCTGAGCCAAGTCTGCGCGCAAGCCATTCTTGCGGTTTTTAAATGTCTTTTGAGGGAAAAGGCTCACAAAGTCAATACCCACATTACCTTGACCCTGAAGTTCCACAGAAAGTGAGGCTTTATCCGAGTCAGCTGATGGAATCAGAATGCTTTGGAACTGTTTCCAATCCCTACCGGATGTGCGGAATGATGCGGATGCAAGAACTTTCCCCTCTGACAACAATGATACTTTCACCGTGTGTTTTTTGCCGTCCAAAGATTTGATGAAAAGGGATGCGTCATAGCGGTCATTCTTCTTTAATACAATTCCATCAAAACCATTATTGACTAATGAGGCGTTTGTTCCTTTACTGATGATGGATGCATAGTGGCTGTTGTTTGAATGGATTGGAGCATCTGTACTGATTTCCCAAGTAGCGTCTTCGCCCTTCAAGTCCCAGAAACTTTTAGCATTCCAGCCACCATGGTCAGACTCTGTATATTCAAAATCTCTGTTTTGGATAAGTTCTGCATAGAGTCCACCGTCTGCGGAATAATTGATGTCTTCAAAGAAAATTCCTATAAGGTCAGGAGAAATTTCCTTGCTTTTGTTGCTGACATGCAAAGTGCCTTTTAACGACTTCACACCAGAGAACCTCTGATTGTCGTCTCTCGTTCGTTCACCATAGCTTTCATTTCTTTTGGCGGAATCGTTCAAACGATATTTAATAGTCTCTATGAATGAATATGGAACTCTTGAAATATTTCCTTTTAATTGCTTGCCTGAAAGAATCACACCCTTTGTGGTTTGGTGTTTTTTATAGTTTTCTGGTGAGATTTCTTCAGAAGGTGTCCAACTTTTGAAATCACCACTGGTGGTCTTGTAGCATTTACCATTGCCTGACTGATAGCATACAACAAAACCGTCATTTTCTTTAGTTAGAGTGGGGTGGAGGAATTGATGCTCGTTGGGCAAATAGGGATAATCTTGTGGTTTCCATGTCCAAAAATCTGGGGATTGAGTTGTGGCAAATTGATTGCAGCCTTCTGCCAATGTCCAAACCGCATACCAGCATCCATTGTCATACAACACGGAAGGATCGTACATTTTCTTATAACTACCCCATGGACCAAAGTCACTTTTTACAAATGAATGATTGCCAAGGGAAATCCATGTGGATTGGTCGATGCTGTAGGCTAATTTGATTCCATCTGAGGCTGGTCCGTCAGCGTAAGTGAAAACATAGATTGAATCTGGATGATGAGTGG
Organism: uncultured Prevotellaceae bacterium; assembly: GCA_900314125.1. Taxonomy (GTDB): domain Bacteria; phylum Bacteroidota; class Bacteroidia; order Bacteroidales; family Bacteroidaceae; genus UBA3839. The sequence goes on from OMUD01000214.1 coordinate 2,842, forward strand.
CTGTCCAGACTGCTGCTGTAACTTGTTGAATTACACAAATTGCCAATAAAATGGTGGATAAAATGATTCTCATAATTTATAAATAGTTTTAATCAGTTAGTTATATTTGATAAGAAAAATCCCAGACATGTCAGTAAAAAGAATATCACTTACCACATCTGGGATTGTTTTCTTTACAATCAATCAGTTGTCAATCTTTGTCTCCACTTGTGATGACCTTGTTGGTTTCAGTATCAGGGAAAACAACAGTGGGCTTGAATTGTTTCGCTTCTTCAAAGTCCATAATGGCATAAGAAATAATGATCAACACATCACCCACTTGAACCTTGCGGGCTGCAGCACCATTCAGACAAACACAGCCACTGCCACGTTCACCCTTTATGATATATGTTTCAAAGCGCTCACCATTATTGTTGTCAACGATTTCCACTTTCTCACCAGCAATTAAATTGGCTGCATCCATCAAGTCCTCATCAAGGGTGATGCTGCCGATGTAGTGCAAGTTCGATTCTGTGACCTTGACACAATGGAGTTTTGATTTCAGAACTTCTATTTGCATGTGTGTATTAACCTAAGGTGAATAAAATGCTGTGTTTTGAATAACACGTTTACTTAGATTCCTTATATTTGATGTTGTCAATCAATCTTACTGGAATTGAACCGCAAAAAACGGTGATACAGCCAACGATGTAGTCAGAATCACGCCAATCGTTAAGCGAAGAAAGGGATTTGCCGTCAACTATTTCGTAATACTGTACTTCAAGACCTTCAATCGCATTGATAGTGTTGATCACCCAATATTTTGTCTCTGTCAGAGTGTGAGTCTTGGCATATTCCAAACTCTCAAACAATGTCTTGGATATGTTCAAGGCAATTTTACGTTCTGCTTCGGATAAAAGGGTGTTTCGGCTACTTAATGCCAATCCGTCTGTCTCACGCACAATTGGGCACGGACAAATTTCCAAAGGATATTTCTGGTCAGCCACCATTGCCTTAATCACAGCAATCTGTTGAAAGTCTTTTTCTCCAAAATAAGCTTTGTTGGGCTCAACAATCATGAATAATTTGCTGACTATTTGACACACACCATTGAAATGACCAGGGCGGAAACGACCTTCCATTACTTCGTCTGTTGGTGGATAGCTGAATACACGGGTATCCGGTTCTGGATACACTTCCGACACACTCGGTGCAAAAACTATATTGGCACCAATACGCTCAAGCAACTCACAATCAGCTTCCAATGTACGTGGGTATTTTTCCAAATCCTTCTTATCGTTAAATTGGGTTGGATTCACAAACACACTTACAACAGTGACGTCATTCTCATTGACGCTCCGTTTTACCAACGATGCATGGCCAGCATGAAGGGCTCCCATTGTAGGTACAAGACCAATGGTTTTGCCTTTCTCACGTTGAACTTGGAGCTTTGTCTTCAGCTCTTTTATGGTATGAACAATTTCCATCTTTCTAATTGGTTTATATCAAAACCTTATAATTGTTGCAAAGTTATATAATTTATTTGGAATAAACAAGTTTCAACTTATCATCTATTTCTTATTCATTGTCATTTTCTTCCTCTTCGTAATCTAATGGCATGGTGAAGAAGTCTTCAGTTTTGGCTTTCTGAAGGTGCATATCGCCTGATCTGTTTAGCTGAATGTCAACAAAATAGAGACTTTCGTCATTGTCATCAGGATCTCCAATCATGGCCACAAAGTGAAAATTAGTGTGGTCATCACGTTTGGCTTGATAATAGTTGAAGCCTACTAACGACATTTTTTTCAAATCCTTTGAAGGTACGATGTCTTTGAAATTATTCTTTGTGAAATGCTTCTTGAAAAGTGTGGAACTATCGTTACGTACTGTCAGGTCAACTGCATTGTCATAGTAGCGTTGGCCTGTGTAACTTGTGATGATTGGTAGTGAATCAACATGAGATAATGTGTATGAAAAATGGTAAAGTTTCTCATGTATGGTGACTGTATCATCTATTACCTCAACTGGTGGGAGTGTGGCAATGGTGTCAGTGTTTTCTGGGGCAACCCATACATCCTCTTCATTTTCTTTGGAAGTATTACTTCCACCACAGGCTGACATGGAAAGAATGAGGACTGATAGCAAAAGTTTCGAATAATTTGAAAATGTGGATTTGAAAGTATTCATATTTGGATAAAAATTAAGTATCGCGTCAATAGTTTGTTCTTTTTATATTTCGTTATTTATTACCTTAAACCAACAATTTCCTAATATGCAATAGTGAAAATTGTCAAAACACCTCTTATCCTAAATTTTCCGCAAAATAAGTAAATCTGAATGACATGAACAAAGGATTTATGAAAAAAAATGTTGCAAGCGATGAATATGTGAAAAAAAAGGCGTAACTTCGCATAATAATATATTTTGATTTTTAAAAATAATAAAGCCCTTGTCGGAGCTTTGGCCATTCATTGCTTAAGTGATGATACATAAGAAAAAGAATAAAAGAAACTGGCATGCCATACCAGGAGTTCCTCTCACAGAACTAGATAAAATTATTATGTCTTGGGAAAATAAAGGCAAATTAGTTCCAAGACGTGAGTTGATAAAAACCCCAGAGCAAATTGAAGGCATCAGAAAAGCTGGTTTGCTCAACACAGCAGTTCTTGACGAAGTTCAGAAACATATTAAAGCCGGTATGTCAACGGAAGACATTAACACAATCGTTCATGAATATACCATAAGTCATGGAGGAATACCAGCGCCTCTTAATTACGAGGGTTTCCCTAAAAGTGTATGCACAAGCATCAACGAAGTTGTTTGTCATGGCATTCCCAATGAAGATGAAATCTTAGAAGATGGCGACATCATCAATGTAGATTGCACAACAATCTTGGATGGCTATTATGCTGATGCCTCTCGCATGTTTGTCATTGGAAAAACCACTCCTAAAAAACAAAAATTGGTTGATGTTGCAAAAGAATGTCTGGAGATAGGCATGAAGGCGGCACATCCGTTTTGTTTTGTGGGAGATATAGGATATGAGATAGCAAAGCATGCCCACAAAAACGGTTTTTCTGTAGTGAGGGACCTGTGTGGACATGGCGTTGGTTTAGAGTTCCATGAAGACCCCGACATTGTGCATTACGGAAAAAAAGGCAGTGGTATGTTGCTTGTACCCGGCATGGTATTCACGATTGAGCCTATGATCAATATGGGGGACTGGCGGGTATTTATTGACGAAGATGATGGATGGACAGTCGTCTCTGAAGACGAACTCCCGAGTGCACAGTGGGAACACACGTTTGTCATGACGGAGGAAGGACTGGAAATTCTAACCTATTGATTGACTGCACAGCCATCGTAGATATTTAAGCAAATGGAACAAAAAGATATTTATATTCTCGGCATTGAGTCATCGTGCGACGACACTTCTGCTGCTGTTATAAGAAACGGCTTCTTACTCTCTAATGTGACTGCAAGTCAGTCTGTGCATGAAGCATACGGTGGTGTGGTTCCTGAATTGGCATCAAGAGCGCATCAGCAAAATATCGTGCCAGTTGTTGACCAGGCCTTGAAAAAGGCTGGTATCACGCAGGAACAATTATCGGCCATAGCTTTCACAAGAGGACCTGGGCTGATGGGAAGTCTGTTGGTTGGTGTGTCTTTTGCCAAAGGACTTGCATTGTCTCTTGGTATTCCTATTATTGATGTGAATCACTTGAATGGTCATGTGATGGCACATTTTATCAAAGAAGAAGGTGCCGAAGTACGTCAACCTCGATTCCCATTTCTGTGTCTTTTAGTGAGTGGCGGCAACTCTCAAATCATCAAGATGAATGCCTATAATGACATGGAAATATTGGGACAGACCATCGATGATGCGGCTGGAGAGGCTATTGATAAATGCTCTAAAGTGATGGGACTTGGGTATCCTGGAGGACCAATCATTGACAAGTTGGCGCGAATGGGTAACCCTGATGCCTTTTCGTTTTCTAAGCCTAACATCAAAGGATATGATTATAGTTTTTCAGGATTGAAGACGTCTTTCCTTTATTCGCTTAACGATTGGATGAAAGAAGATCCAAATTTTATTGAACATCATAAAGAAGATTTGGCTGCATCCTTAGAGAAAACCATTGTAGATATCTTAATGAAAAAGTTACAGAAAGCAGCTAAAGATACCAAAATCAAAGATGTTGCTGTAGCTGGTGGCGTTTCTGCCAACACAGGTTTGAGGAATGCCTTCATTGACTATGGCAAACGCTATCATTGGAATGTGTTCATCCCTAAGTTTTCATATACAACTGATAATGCGGCGATGATTGCCATCACTGGTTATTATAAGTATTTGGATCACGACTTTTGCTCCATCGACTTACCAGCTTATGCAAGAATAGAAAAATAGTATTGAGATGGATGAATTGATAGAAATTATGCTTCATAATAAACTCTCTCTTTCTACAGCTGAAAGTTGTACGGGGGGACGGATTGCATCACGATTCACAGCCATAAGTGGTGCGTCGAAGTATTATTTCGGGGGACTGGTTGCCTATCAAAGCGAATTGAAGACGCACTATTTGGGTGTGGATCAAGAACTTATTGACAAATATGATGTGGTGAGTGAACAAGTCGTAGTCAAAATGGTGGAAGGTGCATGCAAAATGTTCAATTCTGACTATGCTGTAGCTACTACCGGATATGCAGGACCGACCGGAGGAACTGAATCTATCCCTGTTGGAACAATTTGGATAGCTGCTGGAAATAAAGATAACACACTCACTAAATGTCTCCATTTTGATGGTAGTAGAGAAGATAATTTGAATGCGACGGTTGACCAATGTGTCAGCTTGCTGCTTCATCGTATAAAAAAAGATTATATCTATTGAAGGAGGAACGTTTTTTCTACACACCTCTAGCACAATCTACAGATTGTCTGCCTGATGAGGAAACAGCACACGCAGTGAGGGTGCTGCGGCTTGGCGTTGGTGATCCAATCAGATTGATGGATGGTAAAGGTTGCTTTTATCAAGCAGAGATTGTGGAGGCGACTAAAAAGATTTGCCGTTACAAGATTCTGAATGTTCAAGAGCAACCTCGTCAATGGAAATCTTTTCTGCATGTTGCCATGGCACCGACAAAAAATATGGATAGGACTGAATGGTTTGTAGAAAAAGCTGTTGAAATCGGAGTTGACAAGATCACATTTCTTTCTACGGACTTTTCTGAGAGAAAGAAACTGAATTTGGAGAGATTGGAAAAAATCGTGGTCTCTGCAATGAAACAAAGCCGAAAGGCTTACAAGACAGAACTTGAAGGGTTGGTTGATAGCAAATCCTTTATTACTTCTGCTACTGAAAAACAACGTTTTATTTGCCATTGTTATGACAATACTACCAACAATCAGCTTGGCGTAAAGACACTTCTCAAAAATAATATTAGTGGTGCCAGCGATTTCCTTGTGATGGTTGGTCCCGAAGGCGATTTCAGTTTGGATGAAGTCGTCATGGCAGAACAATATGGCTTTAAGTCAGCTAGCCTTGGTCTTAGTAGGTTGAGGACAGAAACAGCTGCTCTTGCTGCTGTACACATTTTAAGTATTTTTTCTGAATGAAATTTATCTATTATTATTGAAAATATATTGATTATGAAAAGATTCACTTTGTATTTTATCTCGGCTCTGATAGGTATTCTATTGGTTTCGTGTGAAAACACCGATTACAAGAACGTTATCCCGAAGAATTCCAACTTTGTAATCTCTCTCGATATGAAATCAATGTTCAATAATATTGATATACCCGACGAGACATTCAACTCTTTCTCATCTCTTCTTTCCTTATTTTTCACAGGCTCAGATTCGGATAAATTCATGGCAATGTTGAAAGGAGATGAAAATACGGGAATTGATTTTGCTTCACCATTCTATTTTTTCATTTCACCTGAAATCGATTTGGGACTCACATTTAAAGTTGACGACGACGACGATCTTGACGACTTTTTTGATATGTTAAAAAGGTCAAATATTGCCAAAAAGCCTGTTGAGCAAGATGATATTAAATGGTCAACTTTGTTTGACGACATCAATGTGGCGTATAATGACAACACACTCACGCTTCTTGTTGCCAAGAACAGCGCACAATCAAAGAAAGAATTAAAGAAACTGTTTGACAACACTGAAGACGACAGTTTTATTTCTTCTGCTAAATATGAAAAAATGGAATCCGTGGATGGACCATTGGTTTGTTTTTATAACTGCGCTTTTCTGAATAGAACTAACCATGCTGAGAACGTGAATGATTTTTTTGCCTCATTCCTTCCTGAGGGTGTACGTGTGGTTGATGCAAATGTTATTAACGAGTGGGTTTTTAATGATGGCCAGATGGATGTCAATATGGAATTGTTCAGCACAAATGAAAAGTCTCAAAAATTGTTGGAGAAAGAAAATAAAAAATACGAAACAATAGATGGTGATTTCATTAATGCACCGAATGATTTCTTGGCATGGATTGGCGCAGGTGTGAAGGGAGAAGATTTCCTAAAACGTTTGAAAGCATTTGATGAGATTAACGGATATATTCTGAAGCTCGACCGTGCTATCGACATTCAAAAAATCATCAAGTCAATTGATGGCGATTTGGCCGTTGTGATTCCAGGACTTTCCGATAAAGATGTGGAATTTGTCATGACAGCAAAGACCAGCAACACAGACTTCTTGAAAGATGTGGACTATTGGAACGAAACGATGAAAGACTATGGAATAAAGATGAGCGAAAACTCCAAAAATAATTTCACCCTTAGTCTTGGCAAGGAAAGTGATGGAATGGAACTGAATTGGGGCGTGGATGGTGATAATGTGTATTTCGCATCGAAAAACTCATTTTTCAAAAGTGCTTTTTCAGAGAAAAGTGACAAACTTGAGTCTGTGAGAAAATCAATTACCAATTCGATCTTCTATGCTTATCTAAATAATGATGGTTTTGAAAAGAACTTCTCTAATATGTTGCATCTGAAAGACGAAGGAAATGAGCAACTTTCAAATATTGACAGCTATATCTTCCAGGCAAAAGATTTTTGCCATTACACTTTTTCTATATGTATGAAGGATAAGAGCAAGAATTTTATCCAGCAAATGCTTGATGTGTTGAAAGATATGACATCCGGTGCCGGTATGAATCGTTAATAGTAAAAGGTAAAAATGAATTCAATTCAATTGACAAACACACTTCCGGATGTGTTTAAAGGGCGTACAGACATAGCAAGCGATGTCTGGTTGAAAGATTTGACTTTTGAAAAGGGTAAGTCATATCTGATTGAGGCTAATTCTGGAACTGGAAAGTCATCTTTATTTAGCTTTTTATATGGATATCGTAACGACTATCAAGGACAGATGATATTCGATGGGCATGACATAAATCATTTGACTATACAGCAATGGACTGAAATCAGACGCAATCACCTCTCTCTCTTATGGCAAGATTTGCGACTTTTTCCTGAACTGACAGCCCATGAAAACGTGAAAATTAAGAATAACCTCACCCATTTTCAAAAAAAGTCAACAATTGACAATTGGTTTGACCAATTGGGGATTGTTGAAAAAAAAGATACGCTGGTTGGTAAAATGTCGTTTGGGCAACAACAGCGTGTTGCGCTGATACGTGCTTTGTGCCAGCCATTTGATTTCATCCTCCTTGATGAGCCGGTAAGTCATTTGGATGATACGAATGCTGCGATTATGGCTGATATATTGAAAGCGGAAGCCAAAGATCAGGATGCGGCTATTATCGTGACCAGCATTGGCAAACGCTTGGATTTGGAGTATGATTTCATTCTGAAACTTTGACGATTGAGTATATTCTTAAAAGAAATCTTCAGATAATAAATACAAATTTTTAGAACAACCTTTAAGCTTTTTAAAAATGCGACTTGTCTGGAAATTATTAAAACGACATATCAGCATCCCGCAGTTTTGTGGGTTTTTAATAGCGAATATCGTTGGAATGACCATCATTTTGCTTGGTGTTCAATTCTACAATGACATTCAAGCTGTCTATAACAGCGAAGACAGCTTCATGCGGGAGGATTTTCTGATTGTAAACAAACAGGTGGGAACCTTAAGTACAATTACAGGTAAAGACAACTCCTTCACGGAGTCAGAACTTTCCGATTTCAAAAGTCAGCCTTTTGTGACTAAATTCGGGGTTTTCACTCCTTCCACATTTCGTGTGCGTGCCGGGTTCGACATTGAAGGTATGACCAATTTCTCCACAGACATGTTTTTTGAGTCTGTGCCTGATGAATTTGTTGATGTAGATAAGAGTGAATGGCTTTTTCATGAGAACGAGCATTCTGTTCCCATTATCATACCAAAGTATTATCTTGACCTTTACAATTTTGGATTTGCTCAAAGCAGAAATCTACCGAAACTTTCAGAAGGTGTGCTTGAGGCAATCAGCATCGAAATCAATATCAATGGAAATGGTGAGGCTGATACTTATGAAGGGACGCTTGCTGGATTTTCCAACCGCATCAACACTATTCTTGTTCCTGAAAGTTTCATTGATTATGCCAATACGAGATTTGCTGGAAACAACACCCAATCAGTTTCAAGGGTGATTCTGCAAGTTGATGACCCAACAGATGAAAGGATTACAAAGTACCTCCAAGATAATGGATATGAAACCGATGAGGGCAAATTGGATGCTTCAAAAACCAATTACCTTCTCAAAGTCTTGCTGTCCATTGTCTTGCTTGTTGGACTTGTCATCAGTATTCTTGCATTTTATATCCTTATGCTCAGTATATTCCTGCTTGTGGAGAAAAACAGCACAAAGTTGGAGAATCTGCTCTTGATAGGATATAGTCCGACAAAGGTGTCTCAGCCATATCAAATTCTGACAATTTTGCTTAACGTTATTGTGGTTCTTGTATCTGTGATAACTGTACTTGTGATTAGAAAGATGTATTTGAGGCTCTTTGAGGATTTCTTCCCGAACATGGAAACCCCTTCAACTTCTTCTATGTGGATTATAGCTATTGGTCTATGTGTGTTTGTATCGGTAGTCAATTTCTTTGTCATTAGGAGAAAAGTGCTGTCTATATGGAGAAGTAAAAAATGAATATCAATATGAATTTGTTAAGAGAACTGTATTTTAAGTCGAAAGGTACTTATCCAAATCATATAGAACCGCTGTCAGGAGCTGGCAGTAACAGAAAATACTATAGGATTATTCCATCTAAAGATAGTGATCCTTCCTGCATTGGTGTTGTGGGAACTTCTGCAGAAGAAAATAGGGCCTTCTGCCATTTGTCTCAATTGTTCATTTCCAAACATCTACCCGTACCTGCAGTTTGGGTTGTTTCGGATGATGGAATGAGGTATATACAGGATGATTTAGGCGATACATCGCTCTATAAATTATTGGAGGATGGTCGAAAAAATGGTGGTAACTATAGTGACGAGGAAAAAACACTCATTAAACAAGTGATTTCTGATTTGCCTCGGCTTCAAATGGAAATGGCTTACAAAGAAGTCTATCAGCATTGTTATCCTGTTCAAATGATGGATGGGAACAGCGTGATGTTTGACTTGAATTATTTCAAATATTGCTATCTGAAACTTGTTGGTATAGAATTTAATGAACAGCAACTTCAAATAGACTTTGATAATTTGCGTGAACATCTTTTGTCCGTAAAAGAATGTGGATTCCAATATCGAGATTTTCAAGCAAGAAACGTGATGGTCAAAGACGGGGTACCATACTATATCGATTTCCAAGGTGGTAGGTTTGGCCCTATATACTATGATTTAGCTTCCTTTTTATGGCAGGCATCATCGAATTTCAATAAAGAATTAAGAAACGAGATGATAAATGTTTACATTGAAAGTTATAAGGCATATAATGACATTGATACTGATTATTTCAAAAAACAATTGTCTCTCTTTGTACTGTTTCGGACACTTCAGGTACTTGGCGCATACGGTTTTCGCGGGCTTTGGGAGAAAAAGAAACATTTTATAGACAGCATTCCTTTAGCCTTGCAGAATCTTTCAGAATTGATTGTTCAAGGAGTCTGCAACGATTATCCTTATTTAAAGCAAATTTGCTTACAACTGGTTGCCTCAGACTCTAATTCAGTTACTTCCAAAACAGTTGAGGGAGCAAAGAATAGTCTTGCTCAAGAATTATTGAAGAACGACAAGGGCTACTGTAAGAAAACTGATAAAAAACTTGTGGTTAGGGTTTTCAGTTTTTCATATAAAAAAGGTATACCTGAAGATGAATCTGGCAATGGAGGCGGATATGTGTTTGATTGTAGGAGCACCCATAATCCTGGGCGTTATGAGCAATATAAACAAATTACAGGACTTGATAAACCTGTCATCGATTTCTTGGAAGACGATGGCGAAATCGTTCAGTTCCTCGACAGTGTGTACAAATTGGCCGATTTCCATGTGCGGCGTTTCATGGAAAGAGGTTTCACTGACCTCATGTTTTCATTTGGCTGTACAGGGGGACAACACCGTAGCGTATATTCTGCCCAACATTTGGCGGAACGGTTAAATAGTAAGTTTGGCGTTGAGGTGAGAATCTTTCATCGTGAACAAAACATATCTCAAGTATTAGAAGCAAGGCCAGTAAATTGATATTTAATTTTTATCCACATGAATGCACTGATTTTAGCTGCCGGATTGGGCACACGCCTTAAACCATTGACCGATACAATGCCAAAGGCCATGGTGCCAGTTGCTGGAAAACCATTGATAGCACATCAGATTGAAAGATTGAAGAAGTCTGGTTTCAATCATCTGGTTGTCAATGTCCACCATTTTGCGAGTCAGATTGTTGATTTCATACAAGACAACGATTTTGATATTGATATTACAATCAGTGATGAATCTGATATGCTGCTTGACACTGGTGGAGCAATAAAAAAGGCAGCCTTACTTTTTAAGGACAAGCAGCCGTTTCTTGTGCACAACGTTGACATTTTCCATAACATCGATTTGTATAAAGTCTTTACACAATATGCTTCTCTGGCTGATGCAACACTAATTGTAAGCAGAAGAGTTACAACACGTTATCTCTTGTTTGACCAAGACAGCCATCTTGTGGGATGGATGAATCTGAACACGGGTGAAGTCAAGTCCCCTTTTGAAGAGGTGAGGAATAATCCTGCTGCTTATAATCGATATGCATTTTCGGGAATGCATATCTTCTCCCATGCATTGCTGAAAACTATGGATGATTGGCCAGACAAATTCTCTATTATCGATTTCTACCTCTCTGCTTGTGCCACCCACCAGATTTCAGGACTTGTGATTGAAAACCTGAGGTTGCTGGATGTTGGTAAATTGGACACGATAACTGAAGCAGAGTCTTTCATAAATCATTGATAATGATCATCCCAGGCACTGATGCAGCACCTGGGACTTCATTCATCTCACCTGACAGCAGCAGAATCAATTTGATTTTGCCTCCTCGATTTCCGCTTGTCCACGATCTTGTATTCGGGTGATATCTGCAGATAAAATGAAATGCTACATTTGATGAGATTTTCTGCAAAGATACAATCACCTTGTGCCAAATCGTGGGACATGATGAAAAAAAGATGTAAAAAAAGAAAAAAATGCTTTTCAGGTGTTCAAAAGGCGCCTTATCTCGTTAAGCAAGCCTTCACATGTGTCCTCAAGCAGATCGAGAACTAGTTCAAAACCGGCATCTCCACCATAATAAGGATCAGGAACAACATCACCCACACTCTTGATGGCATATTCGGTCATTAGATGAATTTTTGCCATACTTTCAGCCGATGTTGCCATTCGTTTCAATCGACTGATATTACTGTGATCCATTCCAATAATTAAATCGAAATAGGCAAAATCTTCTTGTTGGATTGGACGCGACCTATGGGTGATTTTATAACCGCGGTTGTATGCATGGCGTAACATCCGTGGGTCTGATTTCTCACCTTCATGGTAGTCAATTAATCCTGCCGAGTCAACTTCAACGGATGAGGAGAGACCGGCGGATGCAATTTTACTTCTCATCACTTCCTCTGCTGCAGACGAGCGGCAGATATTACCTAAACAAATAAACAATATCTTGTATTTCATATCTTTATATTCTCTTTGCAAAGGTACTATTTTTTTTGCATTTTTTATAAATAATACGTAACTTTACAACACGAAGAGATAAATCGTGTAAGTATGCAATTCGTAAGATGGTCAAAACTTAAGGCTCATGTCTTTGCCAATTATCTTCAAGACGCATTTGGCAGTTATAAATTCTGCAAGAAGCGCTCTTGCGGTGTATTTGTCAATAAGATTGAAGTCACTCAACCTTTTACCGCTTCTGCTACCCTTGAAAAGAAGAAGCATAATTTAAAGCTGGCCGCTGACAGGATACGTAAGTATGTCATTCGTCCTGGTGAGGTCTTTTCTTTCTGGAGAGCCGTCGGTAATCCTAATACCAAACAATTCGCTGCCTCAAGAGGCATTCGTGGTGGAGTCCTCCAATTGGAACGGGGTGGGGGATTGTGCCAAGCATCTGGTATTATTTATCATTTAGCATTGATTGCCGGACTGCAGATCATTGAGCGGTATAATCATTCCAAGGACCTTTATACAGAAGAAACCAGATTCTGCCCGTTGGGGTCTGATGCCACGGTTGCTTATGGCTACAGGGACCTTCGGATTAAGAACAATACTGATACTCTAATCAATTTTAGCCTTGAAGTCTGCGACAATCATTTCACTGGATATTTGTTTAGCAAAGAACCTATACCAAAGCATGAAATTCATTTTGAATATCAAGTGAAAAATGACAACCTGCTTGAAGCGGTCACAATAGATAAAACTTCCGGTGAGATTTTGACAACCAGTATTTATGAAAGGCTTGAGCAATAGAAGGTTATTTTGCGATGAATAAGCATATAAAAACATCCGGTGCAAGAAATCTTGTACCGGATGTTTTGTTAAAGGTGTGTTCTGAAAATTCTGTTTTTGGGTTATTTATAAGTCCGCAAGACTACTTTTCGGCCGCTTTTTGTTTTTATTCGGTGCAAAGTATCAAGTTTCATCAGTCATGATACCCGCATCACTCCTTCTTCAACTTACACTTTTCACTCGACTAAAATTCAAAAATCGCCTCGACATAATTTTTAGAACCCACCTATAATAAGAGCATTTACTTATATAAGTACTTCATGCTGCACATATTACCTTCTGTATCGCGTGCCTTCACTATATATGCACCTGTAGGAAGTGGAGTGAGATGAAGAGTGGCGTATTCGGCCATAAGTGGTAAACGAGTATTCAGAATCTCCTGACCTGAAACGGAATAGATTGTCACATCCACATATTGGCTTTCTTCGTCATGAATTACAATCTCACCATTGGCACTGTAGATGCGCATGCCATTATTGGAAGTGATGAATGTCTCTTCAATAGCGTCTGGGTCCTCAGCTTTTTCTTGAGATGCAGTCTGAGCATAGCTGTTCAAAACATTGGATTTTGCGATGGTTGGCTCTTGCATCACATATACAGAATCGGTTCCATTTGGATAGCGACCAACTGTGTTGTCACCATTATGGGCTGGATAGCGCAAGGTGTCGGTCCAAGTCTGGTTCTTGTCAGAGAGCATCACTACACCGCCTTCTGCCGCAAGTTTGAATGTGGCATGAAGTTGACTGATTGGATCAAGTTTGTCACACCAAATTAAGATATAGCCATGAGCCGGAACAATGGTGTTTGCATTGCTCTCACCTTTGCTGATCTGATATTTGTAAGGTTTATTCTCATTATCACTCAAATACATCCCTTCTATATCAATATCTTCGTCTGTGGTATTGTAGATTTCAACCCAGTCGTTTTTCTTTTGATAATCATTGATATATATACTGTTGGAGGCGCTGACTTCGTTCACACGGAGTGGGGTGAGATGAGCTTCGGCAATCTCACTGTCGCTCATCTTCTCATAACATGCCACTATATTCAGATTTTCACCATCAGGGAGGTCAATTTCTTCTTCTGTAGAATATAAATCAATTGAGTTGTCAACAGTCTTTGATACTATAAGGGATGCGTCCCACCACAAATCACTGGAGGTGTTGATGCAATTGTGTACTTCCACTGCAATAACATTCTTTCCCTTCTTCAGCAACTTGTTGTTGATAGTGATAGTGCCTTCAAGTGGATTGTCCAGCTCATACCAAGACCCGTTGAAGTCTTCTGTGTATTGATTGTAAGATGCGCCGGAAACCATGTGGTACATTCCTGCCTCCTGGCCATTTACATAAACAATCATACCATCATCAACTTGGTAGTGAAGCGTAAAGACATCTGTGGAAAGTGGCTCTTCGTTTAATGTGAACTCTTTTCTCACATAATAAGTCGGGCGAACGTTGCTTGCATCAGGTCCTTTGTCGAGAATAGTATTAGCTTCAGACATCAGCCTGCCAGAACGCCCATATCCGAATCCACCTATGCCTTTCGTCCAACTAGACGTGTTATAACTACTCTGTTCCCATCCGGAACCATCAAGTGAACCTTGGTCATAATACAACCAATCACTCTGAAAATCAAAGATTGTAGAAGTTACTGTACTGCCGCTTCCATTAACATTCCATCCGCTGAACTTATAACCGGCTGGCGCCGCAGCCCTCAGTTTCACTGGAGCAAATAAGTAACCATCGAAAAGGGATTTAGGTACTTCTAAATCATTGACATAGATTTTGCCGGAATTGATATTCGTTGAAAGCTTTACTGCTTGTTGCTGGACTGAATAGAGGTCAAAGGAACCATAGTTCTGAATGACATTGGTCATATTCTTTTTGAAATTACCGGTAATTGCATTGATAATGCCTTGTGCAAAGCTACGTCCAGTACCCCATGGTGAATGGTTTTCCCAACTTAATGCGGTCTCATGACTGCTGGCGATGCTGTTGACAATCTGAGCTATTTCATCAGCATCACGGAACACACATCCACCAACAATGCAATAGGTGTCGATAAACTGTTTCTTGAATTGTTCATTATTCAACAGGTTCAAGAATATCGTCACGATTTCCACTTCCTTCGTCAAACTTGTCCATCCGTATTCTGGACGTTGGTAGAAAGTGTTGGTTTGTTTCCGCTCAAAATCATTGAATATGTTGTTTCCTGTACGGTCCACACAGTTGTCGAGGTCGAATACCACGAAATGGAATCTACCATCATTGCGGCTGCGGAATGCCTTGAAGTTGTTGTGAGGCCAGTCCCAGTCATTCAAGAAGAATTTGAATGCCATATAATTGATGAAATCGTCAATATCCAACAACTTGCGGATTTCTTCGTATGTACCTTCATCAGAAGCATTGGCGGTTAAATCATATAGTCTCTCAAATGCTTCGCGGGTGCCAGATTTCTGAACATAACCAGAGTCCACACAAATCTCAAAGGCATCGACCTCATCTGTGTCATATCCATAGTTTGAATAAGCATACTGTTTGTTGGTCACCTCACGCATGTTGAGCATGGCAATATATTGACCATTGTAGAAAACGTGGGCTGGCTGGAATGACTGAAGGTTGAGCTTGAACTCTGACTGACGGGCTATTTCCTGTAGTGCCACATCTTTCAAACGGGTCTGGTTGTATTCATCGTTTCCACCATTCCGCATCAATATGTTCTTGTATTTGTTATATGGTTTGTCGGCAAAGAATGCATAGCCAAGTTCGTTGATTTCATATTGTTTGGCGGATTTCAACTTAAACGGACGTGGGGTGTATTTACGGCTCCAACCACCGCTGATGGCATAATCTACCATCTGATTGATAACTTCCTGATCATTATTGACGATATATTCAAAGTTGACCGGACGATCCCACTCCATATTGAAGTTACGGGCTGTACCATCTTGATTGGCTGTCTTTCCATTACTACCGCTTACATAAGCGCCTATTGTATTGTCATAAAGATTCTTTGGGTCTGTCACTACTGACACCACAGGCAGGTAATAGTCTCGGTCTCTCAGAATATATGAGCGGGTAGTCACAACGCTAGGGAGATAGCCATCTTGGAAGAGACGGAATCGATAACAGGTTGTGGTGCTGACGGTGAACAGACCGGTTGTTGATGTGGAGCCATTTGTTAGGGTAGGGACTGTACCATCGGTTGTATAACGAAGGGTTGCACCGGCTGGGATGTTCACACAAACCTGCAAAGTGCCATCAAACAACTGACCACCTTTGTCAACTATTGGCTCGTCAAGACGAACAGCAGAGAAAACGCTGTTGTTGTTGGATGAGTCAGGAGTAGGCATGGAGGTGTATCCCCATTCTTCGCCACCATCAGTCCTGCGGGCGTATGACACACGCATCATGGCTTGAGGATAAGTTTGGGAAGTGATGAGGTTGCCATCATTATCTGAGATGTAGAATGTGCCACCATCAACATTCAGCTTGAAGTCAACATTTGTGTTGACATAGTTGGTGGTTACGTCTTTGCGGGTATCAATATGGTCAAACCAAAGGGTCTTGAAGCCGTGGGCAGGAACCGTGCCAACTTCAAGTTTAAGCATGAATTTTTTCAAATTGTTGGCATCGTCACTCACGTATAGGTGGCTGAGCGATACTGGGCTATTGGAAGGATTGTATATCTCCACCCAACCACCATAATTCCAAGTCGGGTCAACGAACATGTCGGTGTTGGAAGGCATGATCTCATTAATGACAATAGATTCAGCGGAAGGGTTGTTTATCACTGTGACTGTGCAGACAGAACTTCTGTTTGACCCATCAACTGCTGCTACGGTGATTTGAGCTGTGCCTGTGCCAACTGCTGTGACATTTCCATCTTGATCGACTTTCAATATGGACTCGTCAGAACTCGTCCATGTCACCTTTTTGTATGTGGCTGTAGTCGGCAACAGTGTGTAATTCAATTTGTGGGTCTCTCCCAACATCATATTCAACGTTTTCTCTCTTAAGTTGAGATAAGAGACGTTGATCACTGTTCCATAATATTCCAACTGCCAATTGTCAAGGCAAGTCCAGTCTTCGTTAATGATATTGCTTTTTTGAATACCTATAGTCAGAATCCCATCTTTTCCAACTTCGCATTCAACACTATTCTTGTAATAACCTGCTTTGAACCAATAATAAGCTGCTTCCATATTGTTAGGAATCTGAAAATGTTCCAGACCATCATCGCCACCCCACCAACTCTGGTTTGGTGGAACAGTGGATGCCGCACCTCCTAATGAGTTCTTAAGAGCAGCCGAAGAAGCGGGAGCTATTTTCGTGGAATAGAACCCTGTCGAAGATGATGCATATAGTTCAGCATACTGATAATCTGCATAATTATTGGAACTGTAGAGTTCATAATCATTTGTTGCACTACCCATCCGATAAAATGCTTGAAGGCTTAAACGGTAGGTACCAGCATTCAAACCAGATATAGTTTGATAAGTGTCATAGGTCTTGTTGTAATGCTCTGCGTTCTCCATTGGGCCGTAGGTACCGAATCCAGTGCCAGTCCAACCGGTGGTCACATCGTCGTTGTCGAATCGTGGATTTACGATATATACATCAGTTACGTCTATCCATGACTGAGCAAATAGCCATGCGGGCATTATAAGAGCTACGATGAAAGAAACAGTTCTTTTTACCATAATTATGTAATATTAACAGGGTGTGACAATAAGTGTAATAAACGGTTGATTCTGAATGTAGTTAAGGTCGTTGTTCAATATTGCAAATATATAAACTTTTTGTCAAAAATTAAATAATTTCATTAGATTTATTTCACAATAAGTGTAAAATTAACATTTAAACTGATTTATTGCTGTCCGCTAAAAATCAAATGAGCATCAATAGTCTTCCGCAATGCCGAT
>OMUD01000113.1 GCA_900314125.1 uncultured Prevotellaceae bacterium
TTTAATTTTTGTGAAATATTTGTTTATGTTTAAACTTTGCTATAATTTAGCAGTCGAAAAGTTAAATCGATTATGATTTTAACAAATTTAATAATTATAATTGATAAAATAACAATTAAAAATAAATAATAAAAACAAAATCTTAAAAACATGAAGCAGGCATTTAAAAGATTCTATGGCGTTCTGATCGCCGTTGCTATTGTGTCAGGATTAACGGGAGCGTTTGCCATTTCATGGGTGGATAAGCTCTTAATGAACGAAAACAAGGAACTGACCAGTTCGAAAATCAAGTTCACGGACACCATCTATAAGGAGTCGGTGCATAAGGATTCGCCTGTTCAGCCGGTTGACCTCACTGAGGCCGCTGAAAAAGCATGTCCGGCTGTGGTGTATGTGAAGGTCACTATAGGTGGCAAAACACAAACCGTGGACTATTATGATCCATTTGAGGATTTCTTCGGAGATTTCTTTGGAAGAGGTAATGGAGGAAGCCAGAAACGTCAGATTCAGACTCCTAAGAGGCAAGGTGCAGGTTCGGGAGTCATAATCTCTGACGATGGATATATTGTGACAAACAACCATGTGGTTGAAGGTGCGGAGGAAATTATGGTCACTCTCAACGACAACCGTGAGTATAAGGCAAGAGTCATCGGACTTGATGCTACCACTGATCTCGCACTTATCAAGATTGATGCCACTGACCTGCCGGCTATCATCATCGGTGATTCAGACGCACTGAAAGTGGGAGAGTGGGTACTGGCCATCGGAAACCCGTTCAACCTCACTTCCACCGTCACAGCAGGTATCATCAGTGCCAAGGCTCGCCAGGTGGGCGCTTCACAGAATGGAATTGAGTCCTTCATCCAGACTGATGCCGCCATCAACCAAGGTAACTCAGGTGGTGCACTCGTCAATGCAAGGGGTGAGCTGGTTGGTATCAACGCCATGCTCTACAGCCAGACTGGTTCTTTCACTGGCTATGGATTTGCCATCCCGGTTTCTATCATGAAGAAGGTGGTCAACGACCTGCAGAAGTTCGGAACTGTACAGCGTGCCCTCCTCGGTGTATCTGGTATGGATCTCCACAACTATATCGACGCTCAGAAGGCTAAAGATGAGAAGTTTGACAAGGAGTTTGGAACCAACGACGGTGTCTATGTGGCTGAGGTGCTTGAAGATGGTGCTGCTGCGGCTGCTGGATTGAAGGAGGGTGACGTCATCACTGCCCTTGGCGATAAGAGAATCACCAAGATGTCTGAGCTCCAGGAGGCTACCACGAAATACAGCCCGGGTGAGACGGCTACGGTCACTTTCCTGCGCGACAAAAAGGAGAAGACTGCGAAAATCACTTTCCGCAATGCTAAGGGAACCACCAAGGTGGTTACTCCTCAGAAGATTGATGTGCTGGGAGCTGAGTTCAAGGAACTGACTGAGGCGCAGAAGAAAGACTACAACCTTTCTTATGGCGTGCAGGTCAACAAGCTCAACAGCGGACGCCTCAAGGATGCCGGTGTGCCGGAGAAGTTCATCATCCTCAAGATCAACAACCAGTCGGTACGCACCGTGGCTGATGTGGAGAAACTCTTCAAGTCGGCACAAAACTCAGAGGAGCAGACACTTTGGATTTATGGAAAGACTCCGGCTGGACAGCAGCGCAGCTTCGCAGTGTTGCTCTCCGATGAATAAAGGATAAGTGGAAATTTGAATTTCCAGCATGATAATAACAAACGGGGGCTTCTCAGCATTGAGAAGCCCCCGTTTGTTGGTATGATGAGAGGTGTAAAGTAGAGGTAATTAGGTGGATGATGACAATTCTCAGACTGATTTTACATTCACAAAGCAGATAATGCCTATTCCACCCAAACTGGTCCGTTCCCATGTCCGATGTGAAGGTCCTTGCCACGAAGAATGGCGTGGCTGATTGCGTTTTTTGCACTCTCAATTGCTTTGGTCAATGGCTGTTTTTTTGCAAGTCCTGCGGCGATGGCTGATGAGAGGGTGCAACCTGTGCCGTGGAGGTTTTTGCTGTCCACCTTGTGTGTGGCAAAGGCGTGGATACTGCCGTTGGCAAGGTAAAGGCGGTCGGTCATCTCACTTCCTTCCAAATGGCCTCCCTTCAATAGAAAAGCGGTTCGGTGGCGGTTGACCAGCAAAAGGCCGGCTGCGTCAATGTCCTCAACGGTTTGAAGCTCACGCCCACTGAGAGATGAAGCCTCTGGTATGTTGGGCGTAACGAGAGTGCAGAGCGGAAAAAGATGTTCGCTCACATACGACACACAAGATGCTTCCATCAGCCGACGGCCGCTCGTCGATACCATCACGGGGTCGTAAACGATAGGAACGTCTCGCTGTGCTTGCAGACGGGAGAGATGCGCTACAATCGCCTCTGCTACTCCTATGTTGGGAATCTGACCAATTTTCACTGCGGCGACGGAGAGGTCGCTCAACACTGATTCCAATTGGGATGACACCACGTTGGCGGGAACGGCATAGACATCCTGCACACCCATGGTGTTCTGAGATGTCAATGCTGTGATGACGGTTGCACCATAACAGCCCATGGCTGTCAGCGTTTTCAAGTCTTGCTGGATGCCGGCGCCTGAAGAGGGATCACTTCCGGCTATGCTTAACACGATTTCCATGCGTCTCCAAGTATCATGGCTCCACCGAAGCCAAGGTTCATTACTTCTTTTATTTTTGAGAAGGTCACACCTCCCAATGCCATCACGCGTTGGTCAATCAGGCCTTCCCGATGGGCTGACTCCAGTTCTTCCCGGCGGAAAGCCGAATGATAGCCAGGTTTGGAAATGCTGTCGAAAATGGGCGAAAGGCTCATATAGGCATACGGGTGGCGACGGCATTCAGCCAACTCCTTGAAGGAGTGGCACGAAATGCTGACGGCTCCTGTCCAACATTCTGGTTCCGCGGGATGACGACTGTTGAGGTGAACGCCGTGAAGGCCATACTTCTCTGCCAGGTCGAAATGGTCGTGGGTCACAAGGCGGTCGTAAAGCGAAGAGGGCAACTGACGGATCAGCGCTTCAAATTCGTCATGCGAACTGCCTGGCTTGCGGAGATGGATCAGGTCGGTTTTGCCGCTTTCAAGCAGTTGGATCAATTGGTCCGACTCACCGGCAAAGAATTGGGGAAGGGTCAAAACGATAATCATCCTGCATGCTTTCCAATAAGGTCGAACGAGGCGTCCCAGTCTTTCCACACCGGCTCACGACCCAGCTCTTTCAATCGGCGGTTGATCTCAGCGGCGGTACGCTCATCGCTAACGGTGAACTGCTCCAATGCCTGAGGATAGGTGTGGTAACCACCTGGATTCACCTTGCTCTCAGCCGACATCGTCGTCACGCCGAGTGTGCACATGTTGTCGCGGATGTAAGATGGCTCGCGGGTGGAGTAGGAGATGTCCACGTCGTGGTCGAAGATGCGCATCGCGAAGGTGGCCTGAGCCAGCTCACGGTCGCTCATCAGGCAGTTGGGCTGGAAACCTTCGTTTTGGGCAGGACGCATGCGTGGGAAATTGATGGAGTATTTCGTGCGCCAGTAATGCTTCTGGAGATAGCGGAGGTGATAGGCCATCATCGTCACGTCGGTGCGCCACTCTTTTTCCAAGCCAATCAACACGCCCATGCCGATGGAGTGGACGCCAGCCTGACCCATCCGGTCAAAGCCGTCGCAACGCCATTCAAAACGGCTCTTCATCCCGCGGGGGTGATACAGCTGGTAGTGTTCGCGGTTATAGGTCTCCTGAAAGCAAATCACGCCATTCAGACCATGATGGGTCAGCTCTCGGTAGTCTTCTGCAGAGAGGGGCATCACCTCAATCTTGATGTTTGAGAAATAACGTTTGGCAATGTCAATGGCTTTCGCCAGATATGGAACGCCTGCCTTGGCAGGATTCTCACCAGTCACCAGCAGGATGTTCTCAAAGGGAGCCAATTGCTTGATGGCGCGGTATTCGTCTTCTATCTGCTCTGGAGTGAGGATGGTCCTTGCCATCGGGTTCTCACGGTGGAAACCGCAATAGACGCAGGAATTCGAGCATGAATTGGTGATGTAGAGCGGGATGAACATCGACATGGTCTTGCCGAACCGCTCTTCGGTGTATTTCCGTGAGAGGCGGGCCATCGTCTCAAGATAGGGGGTGGCTGCAGGCGACAATAGTGCCATGAAGTCGTTCACGTCGCAGTGGCTTTTCGAAAGCGCGCGGCGAACGTCGTTGTCGGTCATGGAGGCGATCCGTTCGGTTGTCTCCTCCCAACTGATGTTTTTTAATTCGTCTGAAAACATATTGAATTATTGATAATTGCAAATGCAATGTTCATTGCGGTGGAAATATAGGGTTTGACTTTCCATTGACAGGGTGTCGAATGTCAGCAGGCGGTCGGTGAGCAGACCGCCGGTTCCAGTCAGGTATTTGATACATTCGGTGGCTTGGAGTGTGCCCATCATCCCTGCCACGGTGCCAAGCACGGGGTTTGGGTGTTGAGAAGGACTGGCGGGAACCTCTGGAAAGATACAGCGGTAGCATGATGAACCTGGTATGTGAGTCATCAGCTGCCAGCTATAGCCGTGGATACCGCCCATCGTGAAGGCTTTTCCAAAAGAAAGGCAGGTGTCGTTGATCAAATATTTCGAAGCGAAATTGTCGGTGGCGTCGATGACGAAGTCATAGCCACTGACTAATTCTGCTGCGTTTTCTTTGTCAAGGAAGAAAGGGTAGGTGATGATGTTCACGTCCGGATTCAACTGATGGACACGCTGAGAAAGCAATTCCACTTTCTTCTGCCCGATGTCAGGAGTGGTGTACATAATCTGACGTTGCAGGTTGCTGATGCTCACCTCGTCAGCGTCCATCACGCCTAAGGTCCCGATGCCTGCAGCCCCAAGATAGAAAGCCACGGGGGAACCGAGGCCGCCGGCTCCAATCAGCAACACTTTGGAGCGCAACAGGCGCTGCTGCGACGACTCGTCGAAACCGTCGAGCAGCAGCTGGCGCTCATAGCGCGCTTTCTGGAGGTCTGTCAACGCCATGCTCATTTCTTCAATTTGCGGAGGTCGTGGGTCAGCTTGGCGGCACAGAAATTCGGTCCGCACATCGTGCAGTATTCACCGTCTGTGTGACCGGCTTCCTCAAAATATTGAAGCGAACGCTCTGGGTCGAGTGAAAGATGGAACTGGTCGCGCCAACGGAAGTCGAAGCGGGCTTTCGACAACGCATTGTCGCGCACCATCGCACCAGGATGCCCTTTGGCCAGGTCGGCGGCGTGGGCGGCAATCTTGTAGGTCACCACTCCAGTGCGGACGTCTTCCTTATTTGGTAGGGCAAGGTGCTCTTTCGGAGTCACATAGCAGAGCATAGCCGTGCCCAACCATGCAATCTGAGCACCGCCGATGGCACTGGTGATATGGTCGTAGCCAGGAGCGATGTCGGTCACCACCGGACCGAGCGTGTAGAACGGCGCTTCATGGCAGTGGTCAAGCTGACGCTCCATGTTCTCGCGGATCTTTTGCATCGGAACATGACCCGGGCCTTCGATGAATGCCTGCACATTCTTTGCCCAGGCGCGTGTCACCAACTCGCCCATTGTGTCAAGCTCGGCGAATTGTGCCGCGTCGTTGGCGTCGGCGATGCAGCCGGGACGGAGGCCATCTCCAAGCGAAAGGGCAACGTCGTATTGTGCCACGATGTCGCAGATGTCGTCGAAATGTTCATAAAGAAAACTCTCGCGGTCGTGGATTAGGCACCATTTGCTCATGATGCTGCCGCCGCGGCTCACGATTCCGCACAGTCGGCTGTCGGCCAGATGCACGTTCTCGCGGCGGATACCGGCATGGATGGTGAAGTAGTCCACACCCTGCTCACATTGCTCAATGAGCGTGTCTTTGTAGATTTCCCAAGTCAGGTCCTCCACTTTCCCATCCACTTTCTCCAATGCCTGATAAATTGGCACTGTACCCACTGGGACAGGACAGTTGCGGATAATCCATTCACGAGTCTCATGTATGTTCGCACCAGTAGATAGGTCCATCAGCGTGTCGCCGCCCCATTTGCACGACCACACAGCCTTGTCCACTTCCTCCTCAATAGAAGAGGTGGTGGCGGAATTGCCGATGTTGGTGTTGATTTTCACCGCAAAATTGCGGCCGATGATCATCGGCTCACTCTCAGGGTGGTTGATGTTGGCTGGAAGGACAGCACGGCCACGGGCAATCTCATCACGCACAAACTCAGGGGTGATATGCGAAGGAATGCCGAGTGCCTCGCAGTTCATGTTCTCACGGATGGCCACATATTCCATCTCGGGGGTGACAATGCCTGCCTTGGCGTAGGCCATTTGGGTGATTGCCTTTCCGCTTTTCGCACGGAGCGGCAGTTGGATGTGCTCAAACCGCAAGTGGTCGAGCGAGTGGTCCGAAAGGCGCTGACGGCCGTATGCGGAACTAACTTCCGCAAGCTGCTCTGTGTCGCCACGCTCGGCTATCCATGGAGCACGGAGGCGGGGCAGGCCTTTCTTCAAATCTACTGCTATGTTAGGGTCAGAGAACGGACCGCTTGTGTCGTAAATATAGACAGGGTCGTTCTTCTCGGTGTGGATCTTTCCTTCCGCATCTTTTGTGACGGTTGGGGTGAGGTTCACTTTAGTCATGCCGACGCGCAGAAATGGGAAAAGCTTTCCTGGCAGGTAGGCCTTCTCGCGCTTGGCGTATGCTTTGTTGTCTTGTGGCATATTATATTGTGTGGTTTGAGGGTGGCTCTGAAGAATGGCCACTCTGTGATGTTCAATGATTTTTAAGAACCCTTAATCGTTGAGGAATGCGGTCAATGGGCTTGAGGCTTCAGCATGGTCCACGATGGCACCCAGGCCTGCTTCGTAAGCCTGACGGCCGGCAATGACGGCTTGGCGGAAGGCATCGGCCATAGCCACCGGGTCGCCCGCCACGGCTATAGCGGTGTTCACAAGACAGCAGTCGGCACCCATTTCCATCGCTTCGGCAGCATGGCTTGGGGCTCCGATGCCGGCGTCCACCACCACAGGTACGGTGGCCTGCTCAATGATGATTTGGAGGAAGTCTTTCATCCGCAACCCTTTGTTCGTGCCGATTGGGGCGGCTAATGGCATCACCGTGGCGGCTCCAGCTTCTTCAAGGTGCTTGCAAAGTGTAGGGTCGGCTTGGCAGTAAGGGAGCACCACGAATCCCAACTTCACCAACTGCTCGGTGGCTTTGAGGGTCTCAACGGAGTCGGGGAGCAGATAGCGTGGGTCAGGATGAATCTCCAGTTTCAGCCAGTTCGTACCGAAAGCTTCGCGGGCCATCTGGGCGGCAAACACGGCTTCTTCTGCGTTGCGCACACCTGAGGTGTTGGGCAACAGCTGGATTTTGTCAAAACGGGTGATGTGGGTTAGAAGGTCGTCTTGGGAGTCGTCGAGCTCCACGCGTTTCATCGCCACAGTCACCATCTCGGTCTGAGAGGCTTCGATGGCTTTCGACATCAAGTCGTTATTACTGAATTTTCCTGTTCCAAGGAAGAGGCGTGAGTTGAATTCACGGCCTGCAATGATTAGTTTGCTCATGAGCTATGATTTTTAGTATTTCTTGCATTTTCAATGATGGGTTTTCGGCGCGGAGCACCTCTCCGCTGATGGCTATCCCGCTCACACCGGTGGAAAGGATTGAGGGGATGTCGGAAGCGGTGATGCCGCCAATGGCCACGATGGGGAGGTTAATGCCTGCCGACCGCATCCGACCGACAATCTCTCGGTAGCCGTCAAGACCAAGTATGGGCGAGAGTTTTGCTTTGGTTGTCGTGAAACGGAATGGACCGCAGCCGATGTAGTCGGCGGAATTTCGGTAGTGCGACTCCACGTCAGCAAAGGTGTTGGCTGTGCCGCCGATGATGAATTCGCGGCCGAGCAGCTGGCGGGCTTCTGCTATCGGCATGTCGTTCTTACCGAGGTGAACCCCGTCGGCACCGATTTCTTTCACCAAATTCACGCGGTCGTCAATGATGAAAGTGGCGCCACAGCCGCGGCACAACTCAAGACATTGGAGAGCGATGGGGCGAACTTCTTCGTCGGTTGCGTCTTTCATGCGGAGCTGAATCCAGCGGCAACCGCCCTCAAGAGCCATACGGACGGAGTCCAGATAGCTGAACCGCTCTGTGTGATGGGATATGAACTGCAGCATATTATCCTCCGCAGGCGGCTTTGATGATGACTACCTGTGCTCCTTCCTCAAGTGTGTGGCTTTCCCAGTCAGTACGGGGAATCATCGTGTTGTTCACGGCCACCGCCACGCCTTTTTCCGGGAGGTTCAGTTCGATTGCCAGTGCCTGGAGGGTCGCAGCTGAGGTCTCTGTCGGGGTGTTGTTGATTTGAATTGTCATATCTTTCCTTTTTATATGAGTATGTTTGCCATTAAATAGTATTCCTTGCCTGAAAATATTAGATGGAAAAAGCCTGATAGAAGGGGAAACAAAAAAGCCCGGAAACTGCTCAGGCAGTCATCCGGGGCTGATATGCGCTTGATGATATCTTTTGATTCTACTTCTATTTCCTACGACGGCATTACCCGCATCAGGTTCTATGGGTATAATCTCAGCCTTTGCCAGCGTGGCATCAGCACCCCGGAGTTCTTTTTCTGTTGCAAAGTTAATAAATTCTTTTCATTTTTCCACTATCTCGACCGATAAATCGTTATGTGTCATATAAGATGATGTGGAGGGGGAGAACTTACAGACCACTCACTCCTTGTCCTTGTAGCCCAGCAGGTAGGCAATCTTGTAGTATTCGCTGCTGCAAATTTCTTTCGGAAGAAGTTTCAGATAATCAGAGATGCGCTCGGGCTGTCCATGCTGCTCAAACAGGGATTTCACAAACTCGATGTGCGATGGAATCAATACTTCATGCAGCTCGAGGGTGTTGTCGGCCACGAAACGCATCAGATGGCTGAAGATGGTGCCGGGCGTGAGAAAACGCTCTTCGGCTATTTCGTTGTAGGTTTTGCCCGAACGGAACAAACGCAGGGTTTCTGTGTAGGTCTCGCCTTTCTGACGTTTTGGCTTGGAACTCTGCGATGTGCCAGACTTGCGCCGGCTACTTCCTTTTTTCAAGTCTGCGTCAGGGATGAGCGCTCTTGATTTGTCATGCAGGTAGTCGCTCGCCGTGAATGGATGGCGGGTCAGACCGAGCAGTGTGTGCACTTTCAGGTTGTATTCCAGCGAGAAGCGGTCATAGGCGTTGTCGTAGCGTTTCTTCACCTGTTTGTTCACGATGGCGATGTCTTTGCTTTCCGTGTGGAGTTCAGCCAGCAGGTCACACAGGTTTTTGAAGAAATAGTCGGCGGCCTTGTGGATGCGCTCTTGAAGATGAGCATTGGTCAAGTCGTTTCCATTTTCCGCAAGCAACTGGATGTATTGTGACTTGAATTTCAATGCCACATCGCTCATCTTTTCTTTCACCTCTTTCTCAGCTGACTCCCATTCCTGGCACAATACTGGATAGTTCTTGTAGAGATATTCATGAAAGAGGCGGCTCATGTCGCCCACGTAGCTCTGAAGGGGGAGAAAATCAAATTGCTCATCGAGCAACCGTTGATGGTAGCGGAAACGGTATTCCTCCAACCGGCTGTAAGATTGAGGAGCGGAAGCCAACTCCCGGTGGATGTATTCGCTCACCTGCTCGTCCTGATGCAGGCTTTTGGTGTAGAGGGGATTGGAGAGAACCAAGCCCTCAAGGGTGCGGCATCGGCTTAGTGCCACATACACCTGACCATGGGCAAAGCTTTGGTTGATGTCGAGCACGGCATGGTCGAATGTCAGACCCTGACTTTTGTGGATGGTGATGGACCAGGCTAGGCGCAAAGGATATTGCGTGAAGTTGCCCACTACGTGCTCCCTGATTTCTTTCGTCTCGGGGTCAATCTCATATTCGGTGTTCTCCCATACGGCTGGCTCCACGTTCACCATCGTGTTCTCGCCAACGCTCTGAACCAAGATTCCGTTCGCATTGAAACCCATCACCTTGCCTATTTTTCCATTGTAATAGCGGGCGGGCACCGAACTATCGTTTTTGATGTACATCACCTGGGCACCTACCTTCAACACCAACTCGCTGTCGGCGGGATAGGATGTCTCGGGAAACGTGCCGCTCACCTGGCAACGGAAACGGTGGGGAGTGCTGTCGAGGGAGTCCAACTGTTGTTGGTTGTACTGCTGAGCCCTATAATTGTGGGTGGTCAGGCGGATATAGTCCGAGTCGGCAGGAATGGTGAAGCCGGGAATGTATCGCTGGTTGAGGCTTGCCACTGTGGCTTGGTCAAGGCGGCCTTCTCGGATATTTGACAACAGAGAAATGAAATGGTCGTCTTCCTGGCGGTATATCTTCTGAAGCTCAATAGTTATATAAGGAGTTTGCTGAAGGGCTTTACTGCTGAAGAAATAGGGGGTGTCGTAATAGTCACGCAGCACCGACCACTCCTGCTCGTTGGCCACGGGGGCTAACTGCTGAAGGTCGCCGATCATCAGCAGCTGGACTCCGCCGAAGGGCTTGTAACGGTCTTTGTATTTGCGCAGCACTTGGTCCACGGCATCCAGCAGGTCGCAGCGCACCATACTGATCTCATCGATGATCAGCAGGTCGAGCGTGCGGAGAATGTTTTTCTTTTCCTTGCTCATTGTGAAGTAGTTGTGGCGCTCTTTCTCTACCTGACCTGGAACGTGGATGCCGATGGGCAGCTGGAAAAAAGAATGCATGGTCACACCGTTGGCGTTGATTGCCGCAACGCCGGTAGGTGCCACCACAACCATGCGTTTCGGCATTTCTTCTTTCACTTTTCTGAGAAAGGTGGTCTTGCCTGTTCCTGCCTTGCCGGTCAGAAACACGCTCACGTCGGTGTCTTCAATGAATTTCCAGGCTAATGCCAGTTCTTTGTTTTCCATGTGTGGGGATGCTGTGATGATGTATGAAGGGGTGGAAAAGCTCCGTATGTCATGATTATGTTTTCCGTCAATTGAATTTGATGCTTTTTGCCTATCTGATGCCTAATTTCTTTAGAAGGTCTTCGCGGCCAATCCTGTGCAACTCTCGGATAATCCGTTGCCGTTCTTCGCGTTTGTACCAGAAGAAGAACATCCGTTGCTTCTGCTTCTCGTCTGCGCTTTTGGCGGAGAAGACGGGTTGAAGGGTGTAGGGGTCAAGCCCTGTGTACCACATCTCGCTGCTGATGGTCATCGGGGTGGGAGTGAAATCCTGAACCTGTTCCAGGCGGAAGTCAAGTCGCTTGGTGATGACGGCCAGTTCCGCCATGTCCGCAGTCGTGCATCCCGGATGGCTGCTGATGAAATATGGAATCAATTGCTCGCGAAGATGGTGGTCGCGGTTGATTTCGTCGAACAGTTGCTTGAATTCGTAGAAGAGGGAAAACGAAGGCTTTCGCATCAACTGGAGCACCTTGTCACTCGTATGCTCTGGAGCAACTTTCAATCGACCACTCACGTGGTTGACAATCAACTCTTTTGCGTATTTCTGATTTACGGAGTTGATGCGTTCCTCGCCTGTGTCGTGGAGGATGAGGTCGTAGCGCACTCCGCTACCGATGAAGCTTTTCTTCACGCCGGGGAGAGCGTCCACGCTCCGGTAGATATCGAGCAGGGCGCTGTGGTCGGTGTTCAGATTCTTGCACACCTTAGGATGGATGCACGAAGGACGGGCGCAGCGGTGGCATAGATCTTGATTCTTTCCATGCATGGCATACATGTTGGCGCTCGGACCGCCAAGGTCGCTCAGGTAGCCTTTGAAATCGGGCATCTGGGTCACGGCCTTCACTTCACGTAGAATGCTTTCCTTGCTGCGTGAGGTGATGAATTTGCCCTGATGGGCTGAAATAGTACAGAATGCGCAGCCTCCGAAACAACCGCGGTGAAGGTTCACCGAGAATTTGATCATCTCATAGGCGGGTATGCGCTTGCCTTTATATTTGGGATGGGGCTGGCGGGTGTAGGGAAGGTCGAACGAGCGGTCAAGGTCATGCTGGCTCATGGGCTGATAAGGAGGATAGACCACCACATAGCGCTCTCCACAGCGCTGAAGGATGCGCCTGGCCTGATATTTGTTCGATTCCTCCTCAATATGGCGGAAGTTTTCTGCCTGACTCCGTTTGTCGCGCAGACATTCTTCATGACTGTGAAGCACGATGTCGTCTTCGCGGATGCCTCTCGGAATCTCTTTCTCGGTCAGCAGCATGGCGGTCTGTTGCTGAGGATGGCGCAGGAGCAGATTGCGAAAGAGCCGCACGTCAATCTCTGAATCAGCATCGGCCAGCAAACCCACTAACGACTCTATCGGTTTCTCGCCCATGCCATAAATCAGCAGGTCGGCACCACTGTCAATCAAGATACTTTTGCGAAGTTTGTCGCTCCAATAGTCGTAATGGGTCAGACGGCGCAATGATGCTTCTATGCCGCCCAGCACCACAGGCACGTCGGGGTAGAGCGATTTCAAGATCTGGGTATATACGATGGTGGGATATTCTGGCCGGAGGTCGTGACGGCCGTCGGGAGAGTAGGCGTCTTCGCTGCGCAGACGGCGGGCTGCGGTGTATTTGTTCACCATCGAGTCCATGCATCCGGGGGCGATGCCGAAAAACAGGCGGGGACGACCGAATTTCTTGAAGTCACGGAAGTCGCCGTGCCAGTCGGGTTGGGGAACGATGCCTACGCGAAAACCCATGCTTTCAAGCAGACGACCAATTACAGCCACTCCGAATGAAGGATGGTCCACGTAGGCGTCGCCGCTGAACAACACCACATCCAAGGTGTCCCATCCGCGGAGCACCGCTTCTTTCTTTGTGGTGGGAAGCCAATCGGTCAACTGATATTCCTTTTTTGCCATGATAGCAGGGGGTGGATTGTTTGGATATACTGTTTTCAGTTTTTTTTAGATGAGTGGATAAGGACGGATGCTGGGCTACAGTCTTTAGCGTTTGAGGGCTGCACGCATCAATGTGGTGCGGACCGATTCACTTTTCACTGCTTCAAGCGGAAAGCCCATGAAGGCCATGCCGGGAACGAGAATGGCGGCGCTGCTCCCGTCGGAATAGAAGGCAAGAAGTTCATACGGCTGGTTGCTGACAACGATTTCTGGTTCGGGAACGCAGTAGCTCTCACTGTTCATCTCACGCCAAATCTCAAACTCACCGGAAGCGCAGGTCAGCACGGGAGATACTTGCATGGAGTCGGTTGGCGAAGGAAGCGACACGTCGAAATTGAATTTGCCACTCTTCAGTAGGTTGGCACCGCTCAGGATGATTTTTCCACCTTTCTGCTTGAAGTCGCGCAGACGGTCGGCGGTTTGACTGTTGAACTGGGTCTGGACACCATAAATCATGTCTATCACCTTTATGCCTGAGGTGGCGTCGGAAGAAGAGAGAAATGCCGACTCGCTCATGGAGGTGAATGAGTGGTTGCCAACTGATTTGATGCTCTCTCCATGGACATACGGATAGTCGAAGGTGTTGCCCATAATCACTTTTCCTTCCAGTTCGTTGCCGCTGTAGCCAAGACCGTCGGGTTCTTCAGAGCCGTAAACTGCTTTGGAGAAGTTTTGCTGACGGCCGCAGAAGCCGGCAAAGGCTCCGTATTGCACACCTGGGTCTTTGTCGAGAAGGAAACCTTGCTCACTTGTTGTGTTGCAGGTGGCTGGACCTTCAAGACGGGTGAAGCCGTTCACAATCAAGACCGTGCCTTCGTTCGTAGGCGACAGGTAGGCACTCAGCGTCTCAGAAGGGAAACTCAATCCGCCGTCGTTCAAGGCGCACACTTTGTAGGAGTAAATCGTGTCGGGGGAGATGGGCAGTTCGCAGGTGGTGCCGTTCACCACGGTGCCGTTGTCGAAACCGAAGTGGCCTTTACGGGTATATACCACGTATTGCCTGGCATCGGACTTTGGCTCAAGAGGGTCTGCAGTGGGATGCCAACTCAACCTGACTTTATGGCTCGATTCGTCCAGCCGCACCGAGAAGTCTTTCACGGGAAGGGGTTGCACCACATAGTCGGCACCATGCATCGAACTCACGTATTTCAACACACTTTTATAGACTGAGCGGGCAAGGTCGAACTTGAATTGAGGGTCGTAGGCCAGCTTCATGTCAGCGAAATTCTGATGTGACAGCATTTCCAAGATGATGCTCGGCACCTCTGCGGCACGCGATTCGCCATAGTTGCGGTTCCAAAGACCACGGAAGTCCAACTTGTATTTCGACAGATCGCGCTGGATGCCTTCAAGCACCACTCCTGCAAGGTCGCGGCTCGCCAGGCGGTCCATGCCACTGTCGTAATAACCGCCGTTCCAATCGCTGGTGCTGATGGCCAGCGGGCCGATGTAGTTGTCGGTCTTGGAAAAACCAGCATCGGTGTGGAACGACATGTAAAGTTCTATCGGCACTTTCCTTCCTTCCGAATGAGGCATGTAGATGCTGCCGCCTGCCAGTTCATTCGTGGATTTCGGACGGCTGTAGATGTCGCTGCGGTATTCACTTCCCGCCACTGAGGAGTAGCAACTGTCGCTCATTCCATACCATTGGGCGGAGTATTTGGCGGCCTCTGCCCAACGGGGAAGACCGCTCACCTTGCCGCCGCGGATGGTATTGCCCATGCCGCTGCCCAAACGCACGGCGTCAACACTCACGATATTGCCTTTACGGCGGCAGATGTTGCTCGTCACGATTTTTCCGTTGTCGTTCATCCCTTGCAGGAAATCATAAGTGCCCAGATAAACCCAGGTGCCGCCACCCATGCGCTGGTTCACACTCACTTCGGTCACGCCTCCGGCATGGTGGATCTCATAAATCACGTTCTCCGAACTGTTGTCGAAGGATTGGTAGGACACATATACGGGATAACGGCCGGATTCAGGGATGTCGGGTATCCATTGCACCAAGGCGATGTCTTTATTCTTCTTCGAGGGCTTCACGGACTTGATCTGTCGGCAGCCACCTTTGCCGAACGGACTTTCATTGCCCACATAGACTTCTTGCTGATGGGCGAATCCAGCCAAGGGACTGTCTTCCCATTCCTCTTCGTTCAAGGCAATCTCAAAGTATTTGATGTCTTCGTCGTTGTCGCGGTCCACAATTTCTTCGTGCGTCAGCCAAAAGCGGTCGCGGGGGGTATAGACAATGGCGCCGGCATTCTCCAGCATCGGGATGATGTAGGGAATCACGATGGTTTGCGACAGAAGGTCCTCTGTAGTGCAGAAAAGCCGTGGACGTTGCCAAACCCACCCGCCTTTCTCTGGATCGTGGTAGCGGCCGTGGCTTTGGCACAGGCTCAGATGCCTGCCATCAAGACCTTTGCTGATAGAGTAGGGACGGGAGAGGTTCTTCACCCAAGGCTCATCGTCATAACTTTTCTTCCACAGCTTGCTTTTCTCTGGTTTGCCGCTGCGGTCGGCATTGGGCACATGATATTCAATCGGACGGCCGTCGGCAATGATGCTGAGTTTGTAGTCCTGAAGGCTGTCGGGAAGGTGGTGGCGGACGTCATTGTAGATTTTCGACACGACAGACTCATTGTAATAGATTTCGTCGGCGCCGTTGGTCAAGGTCAGCTGGAGGGTGGACTTGCGGTCGTTCTGCTCCACCGATTTCACCACGGCTTTCCTCACCCGTGGGTTCCCGGGAAGGGTGTAGCTGCTCAGAAAATGGTTGAGGTGGCTTTCCAATGTCTGGCCACATACGGAACCACTGGTCGCCAGCAGCACAGACAGCAAAAGATGTTTGAACTTTATCATGAATGTTTGTATGCTTCTTTATCCTATATTATCCTAAAAAAAGTCAACGGCCAGAGCCGTAGGGTAGGTGTGTGGTTATTTGGTTTCGTTGCGCACCATGTTGTAGCCTACAAGGTGGTCATAGCGCTCACCAAAGGGACGGTGATATACGTAAACGGAATATTCGTTCTCTGTTTGGTAGAAATTGCCTTCTGTCTCGCTCCCGTCAGCCAAGCCGTTGTCGTCGCCAACAAATACATATTGATAGTTGTAGGAGCCTTGTTTCAGGGGAAGGGCAAGCAGGTAGGAGCCTCGCTCATAGTCATACTCCATTTCGTAGGTCTCGGAGAAACTGTTGTAGGTAAGGTCGCCGTTCAGATAGACGGTGCCTCCCTCCAGTTCGGGCATCTGCAAAGTGAAATGGGTGATGAAATAGTCGCTCTCGGTGTCGTTGTCCACGTTGTCGCCATTGCGGATATAGACCCGGCCGTTCTGGTCTTGGTCGTAGATGTAATTGCGGCGGGGTTCATCGGTCATCAGGGTGGCGTGATAATAAGGTTCATGGTAGCTCATGCTCTCCACGTTCATCGTGGGAACATATTCGTCTAAGATTTCAAAACGTCTGTATTCGTTCCCAGCATCAAAAATCAATGCTCGGTTATGACTGTATATCAGTTCGTTCGATTTTGTGTAGGTGGGTGCCAGACCTTCCACATGGGTGTCCCAACGCCGGTTTTTCAGTACCACCGGGCGGAATTCTTCTTCTGGACGGTGGACGGAATAGGATTGGTAATTGATGCTGAAGTCCAACTGCTGGTGAACGGAATATTGGTCGATGTCGGTGTTGGGGCTGACGGAGAGATTCAGGCCAATCTTGTTCTCCAGCACGGAGAAGCAGGCACGCGCAACCGGTTCATCGTCCCCGTCTTCATAGATATCGACAGTGTAGTTGCCGCTTAGCAGCAGTTTCACGTCTTTGTTGGGGAGCGTGAAGGTGTAGTGGTTGTACTCCACCGTGGTGTTCATCGAGGGATTGTAGTCGTCTATCGGACGGTCGTTGAAGCCGTCGATGTAGTCGCTTTCCAGCAGGTCGCTCGGAGTCCAGTCGGAATTGCAGTGCGTGATGTGGTAGGTGTAGCGCACATAACTGTGCTGAAGGTCGTCAAAACTGATTCTGACATGATGACCCATTGGCATTACGGGGGGAGCGTCCCACTGGCCGTCCACTTCCACCCGCAAGGTTTTCAGATTATCTACAAAGACACCGTTCACCTGTGCCGAAGCATTGACGGTAAAGGCAAACAGTATAAATATCAGAAGTTTTGTCTTCAGCATATAGGATGGGGAATCACAACGGCAGGATGCGGCAGGCTGTGACCGCATGCCGCACCCTGCGGTGAGTTGTTAAAATTGGAAATAGTTCTTGGCGTTGTTGTAGCTGATGTCCTCTATCATCTGGTTCACGCGGGCTTCCTCAAAGCCTGTGTAAGGAACCTCACCGTTCTCGATGTCGGTGCCCACCAGGTTGCAGAGAATGCGGCGGAAATACTCATGACGAGGATAGGAGAGGAACGAGCGGGAGTCGGTCAACATACCCACGAAGCGGCTCAGCAAGCCCAACAGCGACAGGGCGTTCATCTGCTTCGTCATGCCGTCTTTCTGATCCAGGAACCACCATCCGGAACCCCACTGTATCTTGCCAGGGCAACTACCGTCCTGGAAGTTGCCGAGCATTGTGGCGAGCACTTCGTTGGCGCATGGGTTCAGGTTGTAGAGGATGGTCTTCGCCAATTTGCCCTCGGCATTCAGGCGGTCGAGGAATTTCGCACATTTCTTGGCTGTGTTGAACTCTCCGATAGAGTCAAATCCTGTGTCTGGACCCAACTGCTTGAACATCTTGGAGTTGTTGTCGCGGATGGCGCCGTAGTGGAACTGCTGTGCCCAGCCGGCTTCTGCGTCCTGAACGGCGAAGATGTACATCATCGCGCTCTTGAACTTCAGAATCTCTTCGCAACTCAGACTCTTGCCACTATATACCTTGTCAAAGATGGCCTTGATTTCTTCGTCGGTGTAGTCCTCCGCATAGAATTCCTCAATGCCGTGGTCACTCAGCTTGCAACCCATTGAGGCAAAGAAATCATGACGCTTCTGGATGGCATCGATATAGTCATTGAATCCGTTGATCGAAACACCACTCACTTCCGACAGTTGGTTCACGTATTTGATGAAGTTCTCAGGAACTTCCACTGCCATGGCCTTGTCTGGACGCCAGGCTGGAAGCATGCGTGTTTCCATCGTCGGGTCGGCAGCCACCTGCTTGTGATATTCCAATGAATCTACTGGGTCGTCGGTCGTACACACAATTTTCACGTTATAGTGCTTCATCAGGCCGCGTGGAGTGAACTTAGGATTATTCTTGATCTGCTCGTTGCACGATTCATAAATCTCACGGGCTGTCTCAGGGCTCAGCAGCTTGTTGATGCCGAAAGCGGTCTTCAGCTCCAGATGAGTCCAGTGATACAATGGGTTGCGGAAGGTGTAAGGCACCGTCTCTGCCCATTTCTCGAATTTTTCCCAGTCTGTCGTGTCCTTGCCCGTGCAGAATCGCTCTGGAACACCGTTGCTGCGCATTGCGCGCCATTTGTAGTGGTCGCCGCCCAGCCAAATCTGGGTGATGGAGTCAAAGCGCTTGTTTTCTGCCACTTGCTGTGGAATCAGATGGCAGTGATAGTCGATAATCGGCATCTTAGCCGCATGTTCGTGATACAGTTTCTGTGCAGTCTCGCTCTGCAGCAGAAAATTCTCATCCATAAATGGTTTCATAGGTAAATGTGTTATTTGTGATTAAATCAGGTGATAGCTCAAGATTGATGCTGAAAAAACGTTTTCATGAACTCATTGCGAATTTAATAATAATTTTTGGTTTTATGGCAGACTTTTCAAAAATAATATTTAATTTTGCAGATAAGATGTATTCTGTTATTCATGTTGAGGCATTTTTTTGAATATTATTCGAGTGAAACCAGAACACATCCTTAATGTTCGCAAATGTGAAACTAACAACTAATAACTCAAAAACTAAAAACTGAAGAAAATGTCATTGAAAGCTTTAAACGCACGCACGGCTCCGAAAAGCCATGCTCCTGAGAGAATCATCCAGTTTGGTGAGGGCAACTTCCTGCGCTGCTTCGTGGATTGGATTATCTATAAGATGAACCGCAAGACCGATTTCAACTCATCGGTGGTGGTCGTACAGCCAATCGAAAGAGGAATGGTGGACTGGCTCAATGAGCAGGACTGCCTCTATCACGTCAATCTCCAGGGACGACTCGATGGAAAACCAGTCAACAAACTCACGCGAATCGACTGCATCAGCCGTGCTCTCAACCCTTACACGCAGAACCATGCATTCATGGCGCTGGCCGACCAACCAGACATCCGCTTCGTCATCTCCAACACCACTGAGGCTGGAATCGCTTTCGACCCGTCATGCAAACTCTCCGATGCTCCGGCATCAAGCTATCCGGGAAAACTCACTCAGCTCCTCTATCGCCGCTTCCAGACTTTCAAGGGCGACAAGACAAAAGGCCTTATCATCATGCCTTGTGAGCTTATCTTCCTCAATGGGCACCACCTCAAGGAGTGCATCTACCAGTATATCGAACTCTGGAAGGACGACTTCGGAAAGGATTATGAGAAATTCAAGAACTGGTTCACCAAGTACTGCTATGTGTGCGCCACCCT
>OMUD01000069.1 GCA_900314125.1 uncultured Prevotellaceae bacterium
AGGGGTCAGGTATGGTCTGAGGGCAACTCTCATCTCAGTGTAAGTTTCCCATTCAATCACACCGATTTGTTTCACCGCCCATTGGCAGTCGTAGTACTTCATCATCTGATGTCCTCCGTCCTGATAGGCCAGTCCTCTCAACTCAATGTAAGAGTTTTCTTCCTCATCTTCTTCAGCAATTTCCAATCCCAAGCTATCTGTTACGGCTTCCAGCAGTACAGTTTGCTGGGAGTCTATTACATCGTCATTGAAGCGGAATGTCACTTTCTTTTCGCTTTCGTTCACCTGTAGATATCCATCAAGCAATTTCTCCAGGTTCTCGACGAATTCAGAAACCGTCCAGTGCGGAAGAGCATAATTCATGTTAGGCATATTCCATGGTTCTGGCAGCGCATTGCATACAATGCAGTCTTTCCACTTGGAATTGACTATGGCCGAGAAGTCGAAGTCATACCCAATTCCCCTGAACACTCTCTCCATGATGTCCAGCAGGTAAGGGAATCCGACCACTGTTGGGTTTTCCTCCTCCCATTCTAGAGCTATATCACTACTTCCTTCAACATGTCTCATTTTATTTTGAATGTTCCCGGACGTGTTGTTGACCCAGGGCAGCACGACGAAGCCGTAATATGTACCTTCCTTCTGCTCTGTGTAACTATGCATGAGGTCCATGGGGGTTAAGTTTTCCGCAGTAATCTGGACAGATGGCATTTCGATTTCATTGATATATACTTCATCGAATGAGGAGTGGAAATTCTGTTTTGATCTGCCCTCAAGGAATTGTATTTTCACCTCCACCTCATCGAGCTCTACGATTACCACCGCTCCATATTTGTGCATATTACCCTCATGTATCTCGCAATCGAAAACAGTAGATGATATATCGCAGTCTTTCCGATACAGATGTCCGAATATCTCGATATTTTGTGGGCAATCCTTGATGGGCAAAGTAATCGACAGTGTATAGCTGTCGGCTCCTGTAAAAAGATAGTTTTCCGTTATAAGTTCAAACGATGTGCTTTTCTTCAGCACCGCTTCTTTGTGATTTATAATGATAACCATTTTTACACCTTATTATATATAATTACTTCACACTATTTTTTCTCCTGCTTTTCGGAGTCTTGTTGCGAATCAGCTTGTCATATTCGTCCTGCGCCTGTTTTATGCCACCATCCCCAGTGACAGTGTTCACCGTGATGAATGGCTCATCGAGCCTATTCCTGAGCAAACTTATAGTTTCGGCGAGTTCTTTATCTATAGCCTTTGGCTGGTTATTCTCAACGACCACTCTCCTTGCTCCCTGTTGAGCCCTCGAGTATGTTTCCGCGAGCACCATCGGAGCTGTGATCGTCTTCGTCACATACTCATCTGACAAAGATCCCACCCTGTTGGTTCTCTGAGCAGAGTCGAGAGCCTCCAGTATAGGGCGTATTCGCCGGTTCTTGGTTAGTCGCTGGCTGGCCACCCACTCCCCGGCATGAACGATGCCGGCTGGAGTGTCCGGAAGTCCGTCGGGTGTGAAACCACCTCCTTCGTACCCTTGCGCTTCGCTTGCCTGCTGTTGTTTTTTCAGCGCGGCGACCTGCAGCATACCGGCCGCAATGGCAGCACCGGCCGCAATCGGTGCCAGGATATATCCAACGAGGGGAACAGCTGCAGCGGAGGAGTACGCATTGATGGCCGCCTGTGCAGTCTGTGCGATGGCAGAAATCACCTCCATCTTGTATTTTTTCTTCTCCGCATCATTTTTTATTTTCGCGATTTTCTCCTTCTTCTCCTTCTCCAGCTGTACTTCCTTGTATCGGTTGCCTTCTGCTGCCGAGATTTGCTGGTCGTAGAACTCCTCGACCTTGGAGCTCTCTACTTGCGCTTCTGCTGAGATGATAGTGGTGAGTTGGCTGAAAATACTTTTCATCCCAGACGAGATGACATCGACGCTTTTCGTCACCGCCTGCCCGAGTTCTCCTTCCAGCCATTCCTGTGACGAACTGACCCATTTTTGAAGAAAGTTCTCATTTTCTGCTAGCTGATCTTGGTTGTATTTTTTCGCCAGTGCGAGGCGTGCCTTTTGGTATGCCTCCTCGATGCGGAGTTTTTCATCATCCGCATTTTCAAGATTGGCGACCTCTGCGAGTTCGATGGCTTTCTGCTCATCGAGCAGCTTCATCATGGCATCGTACTCCTGCTTGGCCCTGAAAGCATTCATGCCGAAGTACTCATCACGCAGTGACTGCAGTGACTGATTGTGTTCACGCAGAATCCGCTCACGCTCCTCACTCTCCTTCTCATCAACCTCTGCAGCTTTCTTCGCTTTTTCCTCCTTGTCGGCAATCATCTTGTTAAGATATTCCTTGTTTGCCTCTGCATATCTCTTGCTCAGCTCCTCATACTGCTGTGAGCCAGCCTGACCTTGCTGACGCATCATTTCCATCTGCTCAGACAGAACTTTTCGTTTTTTCTGCAGGGACTCCAGCTCGAGACGATTGATCGCCTCCTCGTATTCAGCTTTGCTCAGTTCGCCATTGACGTAGTTCTGCATGGCTTTCACATTCAATTCCTCGTATTCCTCGTCAACCTCCTGCAGTGCCTTAGCCCTGCGATTAGACTCATACTCTGCTGACTTCTCCAGATACTCCTTCTGCAGTTTAAGCCGGTCGGACTCACCAACCTGCGTGTTTGTCGTGACATCCTCATAATAGCGTTTGTTCTCTTCCTCCATGGCATTGACATACTCCTCATAGTTCTGCTGGCCCTTCATATAGGCTATCTGCAGACGGAGGATGTTCTGCTCATGGATTTTCGCCTGCTTTTCAAGGTATGTCTCATCTTTCTGTATGTGTCCTTGCCCACTCCTACCAGTGGACGTTGTCGAATCCACCTTCGGCGGCACATATCCACCTCCTCCTGCACTGTTATCGTAATTTTTTTCCGGCTCGACGACGGTCAAATTGTTTATATTTACCTGTGTTTTTCCAAGGTCACCTATAAGTGCTTTTTCCCTTGCCATCAATTCAGCTTCCTCAGCCTTATATTGGGCAATTCTATCCTCAACCACCTGCTGTCCTGCCGTCCGGTTGTTATTTCTGTCGAAGCTAGGCAGATGAATACCCATGTTCATGCCGGCATTCCCGTAATCGATATTACGGGCATTTTTTTCTCTCTCTTCCTCAGCTTTCTTCCTCTTCTCCTCTGTCTCGTACCTCTCCTTCTCTATCTCCTCAATCTTGTCCTGGATGACCTTAGCTTTGGCTCGCAACTGAGTAGCCTCGATCCACTTGTTGATGAGGTTGATGGATGTCGCTGTCAGCTTGTTATTTTTGTCAAGCTCTAGGTTCTGTAGTCCTGTCCTACGCTTTAGCTCACCAAGTATGGCTATCCTCTCGTTGTTCGACAGGTTCTCCTCGTTGATGCGCTTCACCAGGTTCTGCACGATTCCAATCTGAGCCCCTGTCTCCTCGTTCACTTTCTTCTCTATATCAAGCCTGTCGCGTTCTATCGCATTTACCTCCTTGCCTTTTGTCGCCCACAAAGCCAACCCTGCCACAACCGCAGTGATGGCTGCAGCAGCAAGACCGACTGGACTAGCTTGTAGCACTGCGGCGAACTTTTTCCATGCCTCCTTGGCGGCAGTGACGTTGAATGTCAGCAATGCCGTAGCTGACTTCAGCAAGAGAGTGGCGGCATATTTCGCTTTGTACAGCCCAATGACGATGCCCTCCCAAGCGGCCTGAGCTTTGGAAGCCACTGTGGACGCGATGGTGGCCACCTTATATGCCACCAGCGCGGCAGTCACTGTGATAATCGCCCCCTTGTATTTGATGAAGAAATCTACTATAAGCCGAAGGACTCTCAGCAGATAATATGTTGCCGAATGTATGTACATCATTACAGGCGCAAGCTTTTCGCCCAGCTCTACTGCAAGTGCTGTACTGCGTTTTTTCGCCTGGTCCAGTTTCGCCTGGAAGGTATCATTGACGATGTTGTATTCGTTTGTCACAGAGGTTCCCTCCTCGAATGCTGTATTTGCCGCATTGATCTGTTGCTTAACGAAATCCACCTTGTTTGCGAGGGCCGCAAACACACTGCTCGTCCTGCTACCGTTTTCGCCCATCTCTCCGAGGAGGGGTGCCAGCTTGTCAATACCACCTGTATCTCTGAATTTCTCGAACATCCATATCAGGCCTTCCGTGGTATTAGACATGTGCCCATTGAATTCTTCCAGTGACACTCCGAGAGCCTTGGCGAACTTAGGCGCATTTTTGAATGCGTCATTTATGAGCTTCTGCAATGCAGTGGCAGAGGCCTCACACGACTGTCCCTGCGTGTCAAGCACAGCAGCAAATGCCATAATTTCCGGCACCGTCATCTTCGCTGTGGCACCAGTTCCCGCCATTCTCTGTGTAAAATCCGCTATATACCCCATCCCGGCTGAGCAGTTCTGCGACAGCTCGTTGATGGTGGAACCCACCGCCAGCAACGCTTTTTCGGTTCCCATCTCAGCTTCCACGCCGAATATCTCCGTCACTTTAGCCATTGTCTGCGTCGCACCCTCTCCGAGGTCGTCGAGTGCCACAGTCAGCTGGTCAGCCGCCCTCACGTAACCTACCACATCCTCCACGGTGTCTTTGCCGAGACGTCCTGCCTCTTGTGCAAGTCCATGGAGGTCGGTGAGCGATGTTCTTGTCTGGATCTTTGACAACTCATCGTTCAATCTCTTCAGCTCATCCCCTTCGATTCCGGTGAATTTCCTTGTATTAGCCAGAGTCGAGTCCATCTCTGCGAATGCCTGCACAGCACTGCGTCCAGCCATAACCAATCCTGTCGCTGCAGCTGCTGCTCCCATGAATGCATTCTGCCACTTCGACACCGCCCCATTCAATCGTTCAAGAAATCCCTGCTGCGCCCTGATTTCCGTATTTACCCTTGCGATTTCCGCTTTGACCATTTGGATTTTCCGGATGTGCGCGTTCCAAGCAGCACTTCCACGTTCCATATAGTTCAGCTGACGGTTGAGTGTCGACAAAGTTTGGCTGAGCTCACGCGGTGTTGCCTTATCCAATCGCCTCATCACCCTGTCCACCTGCTGCGTCGCACTCTCGATCTCCTTCATCTGCTTCTTTGTCGAAGCAAGGTCCTTCCTCAATTGCTTCAGGTCTGTTTTATTGCCTGCCGCAGCCGCCTTGGCGATGGCAGTTTCAAGCTGGAGGGCATTCTGGCGCAGCTGAGCTAATGTTTGCTGCGCTTGTTGGCCGTTGATTGTCAAATCAACAGAAGTAGTTGTCGTATTATTGCTCATATTTTTCGATTTTATACAAGCAAAAATACATTTTTTGAAAAATCAAGCAAAAGACTAAAAGGGGGGTGTGACT